>CALAPX010000109.1 GCA_937888355.1 uncultured Spartobacteria bacterium | reverse complement strand
ACCTACCTGGTACTCTTAGCCACCCTTCCCGATCCGCTCCCTGCATGCTCCATTCGTATTGTTCCTGGCACACTTGGGCACATTCTCCAACCCGGCGAAGTTGTCCTCATTCCCCGTGATTCACACCTTTGCGTGAAGAGCGCCTCCCTTGCGCCGTCGAAGCACTCCATATCCTGCTCCGAACTGCTTGAGTCTGTCGCAGCAACCATGCCTGACTCGTGTGCCGCGATCTTGCTCGCTGAGAATAATTTGGACTATGTGTCCGGGGCAAGAACCATCAGAGATGCTGGGGGCTGCGTAATAATCGATCAAACGAAAACTGGTCAGCATGCCGCATCCACTGAACTCCTAGCTTCCGTCGTCGATGCCTCCCTCCAACTCAATGAGATTCCAAAGCATCTTGAAGCCTTTGCCAAAGCACACGGCCTTTTGAGCTCTATCTCTTTGCCGTTCGTCGCGGAACCAACACAAGAATTCACTCGCAAGCTCTTCACCCTCGTCAAAAACAAAACAGGCCTCGATCTTTTGGCCTACAAAACCGAAAGCATCACCCGCCGAATAATTCGTCGCATAAGCATTTGCGGTATTGAATCTCTCGCAGAGTACCTCAAATATATCGAAAATAATCCGTCCGAGTTGAACCAACTCTCTGCGGACATGCTCATCAGCGTTACTAAATTCTTCCGTGATTCTGATGTATTCAAGCGCCTCAGCGAGACTGTCCTGCCGGGCATTATCAAAGAAGCAAAATCCCACCCGATTCGCGTCTGGATTCCTGCATGCGCAACTGGAGAAGAGGCCTACACACTAAGCATTCTTTTTGAGGAGGAATTTCTCAAAAGTGGACTTCCCCAAAATAACTTAAAGTTCTTTGCTACTGATCTAAACAACACTTCTCTATCCTTCGCTAGCCGCGGTCTTTATCCACGATCCAGCGTCGCCGGAATACCCGCTCACCTTCTTGAAAAATATTTTCTGCCCATCGGAAAATCCTATCAGGTTGTTAAGAGCATCCGAGAGCAGATCATCTTTGCGAAACACAACATTCTCAAAGACCCCCCTTTTACACGCCTCGACCTGGTTAGTTGTCGAAATCTGCTCATCTATCTCAATCCCGCCGCTCAAACTCGCCTCCTGAGCTCAATCCACTATGCACTCCGTCCGGGCGGTGTCCTTGTAATCGGGCAAAGCGAATCCACGGGCGAACTGAATTCGGAATTTGGAACCATCGATCCAAAGACCCACATATTCTTCAAGAAACAAAACTCATCCACTTTTCTTCCAGAGACATTTGAATTTGATAGACTTCAGCCAATATCTCCAATTCATCAGCAAGTCATGCCCCCACAACAACGTGAAATAAGCCATGCCCCCCTCCTCGAGACTTTCACCAACAGGATTCTCTCCCACATGGGCCGCACCTGCTTTGTGCGGAATGAACGGCGTGAGATCCTATTCAGTTTCGGTGATCCTGGAAAATATACCTCCATCATGGAGGGCCGCGTCTCCATCCGATTGCCTGATCTCCTTCCGAAAGAATTGGCTATCCCTTTAACCACAGCAATTGCACGAGTACAAAAAGGGACTCCTATCAGCTTCGGCCCCATAGCCCTCGAACATAAAAGATCACAAAAGAGCGTCTCCCTCATGGTAGAAACCCTCCGAATCATCAAGGACGATCAAGACTATATCCTTGTCTTTATTGAAGAAGAAGCTGAGCCAGCCCCTATCACCACAACCGCCTTCGATTTACATCAGAGCATGCGTCGCATCCGTGAACTCGAAGAGGAACTTGAATTCTCCCGACTCCGCCTTAAGACCACTTTTGAAAAACTCGAGGCCTCACAAGAGGAGCTCCAAGCCTCGAATGAGGAACTTCAAAGCACAAATGAGGAACTTGAAAGCGTCAACGAAGAACTCCAAACGGTAAACGGTGAATGCCATGGCAAAATTCAGGAACTCACCAAGATCAGTGAGGAACTCGACAGCTTTATTTCAAGCACTGACATAGCCACTATATTTTTGGATGCCGACCTGTGCATCCGCCGATTCACTCCAACCGCCGCCCGGATCACTGAACTTCTCCCACTGGACTTGGGCCGCCCGATCAGCCTCTTCTCAAACCAAATGCTTGCCGAGGCCACCAGTGCCGCCAAAGCCATCCTCGGAGGGGAACCTAAATTCGAAAAATCCCTCCCACTCGAAGATGGTAGTTTTTTAATTATGCGAGCAACCCCCTTAAACCGTAAAAACGGCTCCCCTATCGGCGCAACAGTTAGTTTCATTCCCCTTTCCCACCCCGTCTAATCCCCCCCTCACCCAGCGCATTGCATTGCTTGCGGGGGATGTCTACCTTCGTCAAACGTGGACACGGCGACATCTCAATCCGAAGACCACGGCATGAAACGCCGCTGGAGTGATTTGGCGCGTGTTGCCTCCAAAGGCAGATCGCTACTGCGCCGTATCGTTCGCCGCATCCAACGCAAGCCGCTTACAGTCACTGAGGGACCAAATCTACTTCCCACGCTCATCCGGGTTCTTGCTGGATTTTCCCGCGTGGACGGTGAACTTCTCGAGGAGGAAATCGATTCGATCCTAGGGTTCCTCCGGTACGATTACCCGGAGGCGGTTTATTCCGAACTCAGAGCCCTTTTCCAAAATGCCCTTCGAGAAAAGCAAGACCTTGATGCCATGGCGAAAAACCTCGCCGGCCAACTCTCCGATGAGCGCAAGATCCTCCTTGGAGTTCAGCTCTACGACCTCATCTCCCGATCAGGTCTAAAAAATGAGGCTGTTGTTGCTTACTACGAGTTCATGGCCCACTTAGGCATGGCCACCCAGGCGATTGATATTGTGTATCAATTAAATTCCGCCGAAGAGGCGGACAACGCCATCTATAGCTCGGGCACCGCAACACTCGAAACCGTTTCGTTCGGCCACAAGGACCATGCAGATGTCGTAATCGAGGGATTCTTGCCGAAAGAACGCCTCAATGCCTACCGCTATGGGGACCTCGTCCTTATCAAAAATCTCAGCTCCCGCACCCTCCTGGTTCAAGGGCGCGTGCTCAACCCCGGCAGCTTTGCCCGCCTCTACTCTGGCCAACGCGTTATTGTCGATGATCTCGTTCTTACCTACGCCGATCTCGTCTTTTACTTCAATGCGAAGAAAAGCGTCAGCCTCCCGGTCATCTTTCTCGCTGTGGACAAGGATGACGAGGTCACCCTGGAAAAAAACCGCTCCCGCGACTCCTGCATCCAAGTCACCTTCGGACTCCGTGTCACTGTAAAGGCTCTTAAAGCTGTGGACGCCGTTCTGAACGGCACTCCGCTGTACGCCGGACATGACATCTCTGCCACACTCGATGACAAGATCATCTTTCATAACGATAGCGAACTGGATCTCGATTCCCTCCGGCTCCGAGCGCGCTCGTATGGAGGTCGCTTCCCGCTAAAGGCCTCCAAAAGCGAATACCTCGTCTCAAACAACCCCGGCCTCCTCGGCGAGGATGATATCCTGCTTGCCCCGGGTCCCGGCGGAGACCTCCTCCTTCGCATTTCCTGCGACTACGAAAAAAAAATCGGCACTCTTGAACTCCTTCAATCCGATCGCCCGATCCTCGTCCGTGACATTCCGGTAAGGCAGTCGGCCCCGCTTGCCGATGGGGACAAGATCCATATCGATGCCGGGCAGGTCCTCCATTGCAACTTCTCTGAACGCATTATCGAGGAGGAAAAAAACCTCGTCCGCACGCTTGAGGCTCGTGACGTCTTTTGTCGCTTTCCTAACGGCACCACAGCCGTGGACGGCGTGTCGTTTTCCGTCGAGAGGGGACAAATGGTATGCGTCATGGGTGCCAGTGGTTGCGGCAAGAGCACCCTCCTCCAAGCACTTTCCGGGCAGTTCCCTCCCGCACAAGGCACCGTGCTTTTCAATGGCCTTTCGCTCTACGCGAATCAGAACTCGCTCCGCAAATACGTCACCTACATCCCTCAATACGATGCCTTCGATGAGCAACTTACCATCGAGGAGAACCTCAACTTCGCGGCTGCCCTCCGCGCTCCACACCTCAGCCGCCGCGAACGCTACCGCCGAATAGATGCCAAACTCGCCGAACTCGGCCTCAATGAACGCCGCAGTTCGGTCGTTGGATCTGCCAACCGCAAAACCCTCAGCGGAGGCGAACGCAAACGTCTCAATATCGGCCTCGATATGGTCGGTTCGGCGGATATCTACCTTTTCGACGAACCCACCAGTGGACTCAGCTCAAAGGATTCCGAGCATATCATGGAGATCATTCGTGACATGTCCCACAACAAGATCGTCCTTGTCACGATCCACCAGCCGACCTCAAGGGTGTTTCAGATGTTCCACAAGGCGATCGTGCTCGATCGCGGAGGAAAACTTGTCTTCTTTGGAACACCCCAGGAAACACTGGAATACTTCGCCCAAGCGGAGCACAGCCAACCCTCCCCGCAAACACGAAGCGGATGTGAAAACTGCGGCACCACTCGGCCGGAGTTTATTTTCGATGTCTTGGAATCCCCCCTCCGCGATCTCGGCGGAGATATCATCCTTGAGGAAAACAATCGCGCCCAACTCGTTCCCGCACGCCGCTACTCTCCGGACTATTGGCGTGACAAATACGAGGCGCACCGCCTCATGGAAGAGGTTCGCCAACCTGCCACCCCGCGTGAAGCCCACCCCGTGCAGCCACCCTCCGACCCTCGCCGCAAGGATCGTCTCCGCCCAGTGGAGCAATGGCGCCAATTTACCATCCTCCTGCGCCGCACCTTTCTCAGCAAACTCCGCAACCATGCAAACCTCCTGACAACCATCCTTGAAGCCCCCCTCTTGGCGATTCTTACAGGCATGGTTCTCCGATACTCGGAAAGCACGATCTATGATTTCGCCTCGGCATTTCATATTCCCACCTACCTCTTCCTATCCCTTGTCGTTGCCATGTTCCTTGGACTCACCAACAGCGTGGATGACATCATTCACGACCGCCCGGTTCTCATGCGCGAGCGCAACTTGAATGTGAACCTGGGATACTACGTGCTGGCAAAGGTCCTTACCCTCGGTTTCTTTGCCGTCATCCAATGCGCCCTTTTCGCTTGGATTGGAAATGCCTTCCTCTCCCTCCGGGGGGGGTTCCTTATTGTCTTCACCGCCATGTTCCTCACCGCCGCCAATGGCGCAGCTATCGGCCTTGTTATTTCCTCCCTTGTTTCCCAGAGCAAAACAGGAATCCTTATCATTCCAGTTGTCCTGATTCCCCAAATCATCCTCAGCGGCGCCCTCATCAAATACGAGGAGATGAACCGCAATCTTGATTTTATCCATGTCATCCAGCGTTGGGCAACTCAGTACCCGGAGAGCTCCATGCCCGCCAAGAGCGATCTCCAAGTCCCCCTTATTTGCGAGGTCATGCCGACCCGCTGGTCCTACGAAGCGCTCGTCTTCGCTCAGTCGAAACTCAACCCACTCACCATCCGGCAGGAAAAAATCCAGCGCATGATCAATGACATCGTCCGCGATAAAAACCTCACACCGGCGAAGGAGTTGCGATTGGACGACCTCAAAGAGACACTTGCTCTCCTCTCCGGGCTGGAGGCTGAAACACCGGCAAAACTCGATTTCGCACTCCACAGAATCGATGAGATCATCAACGGGAAACCCTTCCGCCGGGAACGCTTCGAAAAGCTCGGATCTGGCCACACCGCTGAACAACTCTACGTGAATCAAAAAGTCACCGACCTCATCTCGAAGGCGGAAATGGAGCAGACCGACTACCGCGAAAGCCGCCATCTCAACGTGTTCTTTGGGCCCGTCAAAGAATACTTTGGCTTCCGTGGGGGAATCCTCTGGGTCAACTCAGCAATCCTCATCCTCTCGACCCTCACGCTTTTCGCCACCCTCATTGCTATCCTCCGCGCCCAGATCCGGATGCGCGAAAGATAACCCCACCACCATAAGAATACGTCTCCTTGTTACACATCTACTTCCGCGATCGCGTAAGTAGATGTGTACCCACTTCAACCAGGCCAGATGTCTTGTTGTTGCCCTTTATCTCTTCTTCGAAAGCCCCCTTGGGGATTCCTGATGGGAATGGGCAATGATCGGATAATTGTCGATACTCCGCGCGAATTGTTGATTTCCACCGTCTGCGGGGCAGTATGATTACCCCATGTTGACGATCCGAAAATTTAGAAAATCCCACGGTGGCCGCGTACTCTTTGAGGACGCCGACATGCAAGTCAACTACGGTGAGCGCATCGCGCTCGTCGGTGCGAATGGCGCGGGAAAATCCACCCTCTTTTCCCTGATTCTTAAACGCGATGAACCTGACAGTGGCACGATTCAACGAGATGAGTGGACCACTCTTGGCTACCTTCCGCAGGAAGCCGAGGCTGTGGGCTTTGAAACTGCACTCGATATCGCCACCGGGCGTGCTGGCGAGATTCAGGCCCTTGAAAAGCAGCTCGCCACTCTGGAGGCAGCTGGAATCATTGACTCGCCGGACTACCTCGAGGCTCACGCAAAACACGAGGCACTCGCCGCCCCGGGAGCGGATGCCAAAGCAAAGAAAATGCTCACTGGCCTGGGCTACAAAGAGGCTGACTGGCTTCGCCCCGCAAACGAACTCAGTGGAGGCTGGGTCATGCGCGCCCACCTTGCACGCCTCCTGGTAATCGAACCGGACCTCCTCCTGCTGGATGAACCAACAAACCACCTCGACCTGCTCTCGCTCCTGTGGCTTCAACAGTATTTGAAAACATGTTCGAGTGCCCTTCTTCTCATTTCCCACGACCGCGAGTTCATGGATTCCCTCATCGAGACAGTCTATGAAATCGCCTCCCACAAACTCACCCGCTACGCAGGAAACTATTCTGCCGCGATGGAGCAACGCACCCACAATTTCGATATCCAAACCGCTGCATGGAAAAATCAGCAAAAAGAAATTTCCGCACTCCAAGAGTTCGCTGACCGCTTCCGCTCTGTCTCATCGAAGGCCACACAGGTCCAAAGCAAACTCAAACAAATCGAACGCATGGACAAACTCGAGCGCCCTGAGGCTCCTCGCAAACCGTTCCGGTTCCGCATTCCACAACCCGAGCGCGGCGGCCAGCGCGCGGCCCTGCTTGAGGGAGTCCAAATGTCCTACGGCATCCATACTGTCTACCGCCACCTTGATCTCTTGATCGAACGCGGGGAGCGTACCGCCCTCGTCGGCCCAAATGGTTCAGGCAAGTCAACCCTCCTAAAAATCCTGGCTGGCGCTGTGGAGATCCAAAACGGCACCATCACTCATGGCCACAACTCGAAAATCGGCTATTTCAGCCAACACCGCGCAGCGACCCTAGACCCGAAGAATTCAATCCTTGAGGAAATCCTCACAGCAAGCGGAACCCTCCGGGAGGACGAAGCACGCAGCATCCTCGGCTCGTTTCTCTTCAAGCGTGACGACATCCACAAAAAAACATCCGTCCTGAGCGGGGGAGAAAAGACCCGTCTCAACCTTGTCAAATTTCTAGTCGATCCACCCAATCTTCTGCTTATGGATGAACCGACAACCCATCTGGATATACTCACCGTTGAATCCCTGGTCCTCGCACTGGAGGCCTATGAAGGCACCCTGGTCTTCATCTCCCACGACGTCCACTTCCTGCGCAAACTCGCCACCCGTATTCTCCACATCAATGCAGGCGAGTGCGTTTCTTACCCTGGCGGTTACGACTACTTCCTCGAAAAATCCGGACTCCTCGGAAGCGAACGCTTTGCCCTCACTGCGGCATAAGCATAAAAAAACGCCAAGGCAGATATCACACCTGCCTTGGCGTTGGATTGAAAATTACTTGGCGACTGCCGCCTTGATGATCTCGGCGAAGCCATGAGGTTCGAGGCTCGCCCCGCCTACCAATGCCCCATCAATATCGGGTTGTCCAAGCAGTGAGGCGGCATTATTGGGCTTCACGCTTCCACCGTATTGAATCCGGACCTTCGCCGCAGTCTCACCGACTAGGCCGGCTAATACTTTGCGCACTTGAGCATGCGCCTCCTGTGCCTGCTCGGGAGATGCCGTGCGGCCCGTTCCAATAGCCCAAACAGGCTCGTACGCGACGACAGTGGTCTGCATCTGCTCGGCGGTCACCCCGGCAAGGCTACCACGCAGTTGAGTTTCAAGAACCTCGTTGACCTTGCCAGCATCACGCTCCTCGAGCGTCTCCCCCACACAAACAATCGGCTTGAGCCCACTGGCGAGGGCCAATGCCACTTTTTTGTTCACGATTGCATCTGTCTCACCGAACAACTGACGGCGCTCGCTGTGCCCAAGGATCACAAAGCGAACGAATAACTCGCGGAGCATCGCAGGGCTGATCTCGCCAGTGAAGGCGCCAGACATCTCAAAATGCATATTCTGAGCTCCAAGACTGATCTTCTGGGATCCGCCAAGCATCTCGGAGAGTTTGGCAATGGCAGTGAAGGGTGGGGCGATGACGATCTCAACACCATTGACTTCATCCACATGGGAGCGGAAATTTTCTAGAAAACTTACAGTCTCAGCAACTGTCATGTTCATCTTCCAGTTCGCGGCGATTATTTTTTTGCGCATAGATTGAATAAATTCGGCGGGTATGAATACCCCCCCTCCCTCGATTCGGCAATGCGTTTGCGTCAAGCGAGCACGGCAACCGTCTCACTCTCGATCAAGCTGCTCTTGCACAACTCGGCATAGAGTCCTCCCCGCTCAAGCAATTCGTCATGGCGCCCCCGCTCGGTGATCCTTCCGCGTTCGAGCACAAGAATCTCATCGGCATGCCGGACCGTGGACAATCGGTGAGCGATTACAAAACTCGTGCGGTTTTCCATAAGATGGTCCAACGCCTCTTGGATCAGGCGTTCAGTAGCGGTATCCACACTGGCAGTCGCCTCATCAAGGATAAGGATCGGCGGATTTTTTAAAAGTGCCCGGGCAATCGACAGCCGCTGCTTTTCACCAACGCTCAATTTTACTCCACGCTCGCCCAGTTGCGAATGCAGTCCCTTTGGCAGCCTGCGAATGAACTCTTCAGCATTTGCTGCGCGGAGAGCACTCCAGATTTCCTCTTCTGTAGCGTCAGGCTTTCCGATGCGGAGATTCTCGGCGGTTGTGCCGTTGAACAGAAAACTCTCTTGAGTAACCACCGCGATATTGTTGCGCAAATATTGTCGCGACATGGAGCGGATTGGCACCCCATCGACCGTGATCCTTCCACTGGTAAATTCGTAGAACCGCACCAGTAAATTTACGATTGTGGACTTGCCGGCCCCCGTTGGCCCCACCAGCGCAACCATCGATCCCGCCGGTGCTTCCAGGCTTACCCCGTTGAGCACAGGAATACTCGCATCGTAGGAAAACGACACATCGCGGTAGACAACATGACCGTGGATTTCGGGGCAAGGAGCTCCCTCCCCCTCATCAGCCTCGGGCGCGGCATCCATGATTTCAAAGACCCTTTCGCCAGCAGCGCGGCCGGATTGAAATATTTGATTCAACTGGTGCAACTTCCCAATCGGCTCGTAGAGAAAACGCGTGAGGACGAAAAAGGCCACCAGCGCACCGATCTCCATATTTCCCGCCAACACTTGTGAGGCCCCCACCCCTGAGACGATCAAGATTCCGCACGAGGAGAAAAACTCCATGCCGGGCTGGTAAACCGCCCAGGTCTTCATGACGGTCAGCGTGGCCTTGCGCACTCCGTCACTGGCTCCATCGAAGCGGGCATGTTCCCTCTCCTCACTGGTGTAGGTTTTTATCTGCCGAATACCGGCAATGTTATCGTGCAGGATCGAGTTCAATTCCGACACGGCCTTGCGCTGCTTTCTGTAGCGTGCTCTCGCTGTCAGCGTATACGCGAGTGCTCCGGCAGCCAAAAAGGGGATGGGAACCAAGGCGGAGACGGTCAGCAAGGGGCTGTATATAACCATGAGTCCGGAAACGATCAGAATCTGCAACACCGCTACTGTTCCCTGCTCGATGCCATCAATCAGGACCCGCTCGACACTAGTCACATCCTCGATAAGGCGTGTCATCACGTCCCCGGTGGCACGGTTGTCAAACCAAGTCAGCGGTAATCGCTGGATATGCGCGTAAAGTTCGCTACGAAGATCGAAAATCACCCGCTGCTCGAAGTGGTTGTTGAAAAAGATGCGAAGTGAATTCAATCCGTTCTGCGCGATAAAGGCGGCGAGCCCCAGACCAACCAGAGGCAACAGCTTTTCTGGTTGGTTTTGACCAATCACTTGATCGACGATGCGCTGAGTGATCGCCGGAAACACTACAACCATCAACGTGCCGGCAATCGCACAGAACAATGTGGAGAAAGCCAGAAGCTTGTACCGCTTCACGTATGGGAAAATCCGAATGAATACCTGCATGTGATCACACTATCCCCGAGAGCACCCACGATGACAACTCCGCGTCCCGGTTCGACGAATTAACCGGATGTTCTTGGTTGCAGCGCGGCGGAAAATCCCCAACATCCCCGCCATGTCGAAATTTCTACCGCCGCGACCGGATGCAGGCACTGCTCCTTCGGGCACGTTTGCCATCGTTGCCAGCCAGTTCAATACTGCCTTCGTGGATGCACTTGTTGCCCATACCTGTGATGAGTTGACCGCCATTTCTCCCGGGGCCACGATCACAGTCCATCGCGCTCCAGGCGCTTTTGAGATCCCTCTTCTGGTTCAATCCGCTACACAGCACATTAAACCTGATGCGATCATCGCCTTGGGTGTGATTATCGAAGGCGAGACCGCTCATGCCCGCTTGATTGCAGATGCGGTGACTCGATCGCTTATGGAGATCTCACTCTCCCACGGGGTCCCGGTGATTCACGAAGTCCTCCTGGTTGCCAATGAGGAACAGGCACGCCAGCGGTGCATGGAACCCGAACTGAACCGAGGCACTGAGGCCGCCCGCGCGGCGGTTGGGGCGTCAATGGCTCTGAAATCTTTTACCAATTGATATCATGGGAGTAAGACGCGATGCCCGCGAAGCGGCGGTACAATATCTTTATCAAAAGGAACTCCAAGGCGATGCCGGTGATGCCGGTCTTGAGGAGTTTTACAAAATCCGCGGCGTCAGCCCAAGCGCCCGCCGCTTCTGCGATGAGTTACTGAGGGGTTGGACAAGCCACTCGATAGAGATCGATGAAATCATCCGTCGCCATGCCAAGAATTTCGAATTCCAACGCCTTTCCGCAGTGGATCGGAACGTCCTGCGTATCGCCTGCCACGAAATCCTCCACTGCCCGGAGATGCCTCCTCCTGTTGCTATTAACGAGGCCATCGAAATCGCCAAGAAATACAGCACCTCCGACTCCGGGCGTTTTGTGAATGGCGTGCTCGATAGCATTCGCAAGGAAACCCTCTCCGAAAAATCCGCTTCCTGAACGAATGGCCTCGGGGTTTTTCAAAAATATCGTCGCAAGATTCACAGGCTCGCCTGTTGATTGGGATGATCTCGAAGAAGCTCTCATCCGTTCGGATATGGGCGTCAGCATGGCCACGCACATCCTCGAGACCCTTCGCAAGCGGGGCGGCACCGTCACTGGAGAAACTGCCGCCCAAGTGGCACGCGAGGAGATCCTAAAAATCCTCCCTCAAAATGCCCCGGACTTGTTCGCCACTCCGGGAAAACCCTTCACCATTCTGATTGCCGGAGTCAATGGGACTGGAAAAACAACTTCATGTGCAAAGCTGGCACATTGGATCAAATCCCAAGGTCACACCTGCCTGCTTGCCGCAGCAGATACCTTTCGCGCCGCAGCGATCGAGCAACTCTGTGCCTGGGGTGAACGCCTCGGCATCGAGGTCGTTCGGGGCCAATACCAAGGGGACTCAGCCGCGCTTTGTCACGATGCATGGAACAGCGCAAACAGGAGAAATATTGAGTTTCTCATTTGCGATACCGCCGGCCGCCTCCACACAAAGAGCAACCTCATGCAGGAACTCTCCAAGGTCGTCCGCATCCTCTCCCGCCAGGATGCTGCCGCGCCTCATGAGAAATGGATCGTTATCGATGCCACCACTGGATCCAATGCTCTTGTTCAATCCCGGGAATTTCACAAGGCGATCGGTCTCACTGGAGCGGTGCTCACAAAGCTCGATGGCAGCGGCAAGGGGGGAATCGCTGTTGCCCTCCAGCACGAACTTGGAATCCCTGTCCGTTTTATCGGAACCGGCGAGAAGGAAACCGACTTTACTCCGTTCGACCGCGAAGCGTTTGTGAATACGCTCCTTTAAGCGGAGTCGGGGAGAACTGGGTTCTCTTCTTTTTTCAACACAGGTTCCCGAAGGATAGAGGCTAAGCCGATCGCCACCCCTGTCATAAGGAAAAGAATTCCAAAATAAAAACTGTGACGGTGCCAGGCGATTGCCCCCGTTACAGACTCATAGGTTCCAATAAAATCCAGCATTAATCCCCATGTCACCGGGGAGATTCCCATTCCAAGCTGGGTTAGCACCGTGAAGAGGGCGAAGAAATGGTTCCGCCCAAGAGCAGGAACCGATCCGAAGAGAAGTCGTGCATTGGCGGCATTGAAGGCGGCCCCGGCCACTCCAGCGAGCACATTTAGCGCAGCGATCACCCTGTACGAACAACCCCACACACCGGAGGCAACAAGAAACCACCCGCCTATAACCAATCCGAATAGAACCACGGCGCCGGCAATCACTGGCTTTGTCCCCAAATGTTTGATTTTAGACCCCAGGAACGACAGAACAAATAACGATCCCAAAAATGAAAGTCCGCTCAAAAACAGAACGCTGGAAGTAGTGAAATCCGGACTCTCATGCAGATACTCGACACTGAACACCCCGAGGCTGCCGACAACAAAAAGGAAGTAGATATTAAAAATACGTGCCCAAAAAAATGGTGGGTAGCGCA
>CALAPX010000108.1 GCA_937888355.1 uncultured Spartobacteria bacterium | reverse complement strand
AGAGATATCATTCCCTTAACAACTTAAGAAGGCGCTGAGTCCCGAGTAGACGAGTCCCGGCGCGATACGTTTATTGATGAAAAACATGGAGAATAATTCAGACCGAAGGCAGTTCCTGAAAGTGACCACCATGGGTATTGCGTCACTTGCCGCCGGGGGGCTCCTGCGATCCGCTCATGGAGAAGAAGGCAAGTCGCAAGGGGAGTCTAGCGCGTCGAACAATCCTGCGGGAACGAAGGTCGAGCTCCTCTTTCTGGGAACGGGTGCGGCGAATTGGCCAAAGAAATACCCGCCGTTGAATCAGAAACTTTCCAGAGGGGAGGTCCGTGGCATGTCGTCGATGCTGGTGAATGGGCATATCCTGATTGATTGTGGCCCGACCGTGCTCGATGTCATGAAGCGGTATGACGCGAACACTGCAGACATTACCGATATCCTGTTGACCCACACGCACCCGGATCACTTGCATGCGGACAACATTCTGGCCATTGCGAATTCAAGGGATGCCGGTCTGGGGCCGCTGAGGTTCTGGGGAGACCCGGAAGCATTGAAGCAGGTGCCAGACTCAGATCGCATTGAGAAGCGGCCGGTCGAGATCGAGCGCCCCTTCGACATCGATGGACTTAAAATCACCGGTCTCGCGTCCAACCACCATGTTGATGCCTCAAACGAAACCTGTCTGATCTACCTTATCGAGTCTGGTGCCACGAGCGTTCTTTACGCGACAGATGCCGCCTGGTTGCTGACACGCACCTCGATCTATCTGAGGAAGAAGCAACTCGATGCCATCATCTGGGATGCCACAATGGGCGAGGGGCAGGGGGACCCTCGGATTTTCAGCCACAACGACCTGACGATGATTCGGCATATGAACCAGACCCTTGCGAGCCAAAAGGTGCTGAAGCCGGATGCAAAAATCATTCTCACCCATCTGGCAAAGGGACTACATCCGTCCCATGAAGAGCTGGAGAAGCGCCTGCTCCCCGAGGGCCTTATTCCTGCCTATGACGGGATGTCTGTCGTATTAGATAAGGGCTAAACGCGTTGCGCCGCTAATAGAAAATATGATAAAAAACCTATCCGCACGATGAGAACGACCGGAATTCTTTTCGCTGTCGGGGCTTTTCTCATCCCCCTCCACGCACAAACAGCGGATCACAGATTGAGGGTCATGACTTACAATATTTATCGCGGCGGTGAGATGCGTGGGCAACCATTGTCGCAAACCGCTAAGGTAATCGAGGCTGCCGGGGCAGACATTGTCGGCATCCAAGAGACCCGGTCCCCCAAGGGTGACACCTTGGAGGATCTTTCCAAGTTGCTAGGCTGGAATCATGACGGAGGCAAAGGATCGAACATCCTGACCCGATACGAAATCATCGAATCACTCAAAAATGGGGTTAAAGTCAAACTGGATTCGGGCCAGGAAGCCTACCTCTTTAACCTCCATCTCCCCTCACATCCCTATCAACCTTACCAGCTGCTAAACATCCGCCCGAAATGGCATAAGCACACAAATAATATTACATTCATCAAGACCGAGGCCGAGGCGATTCAGTGGGCAAAAAAGGCTCGCGGGGCTGCCATTGCCGCACTGCTTCAGCAGATCAAAAATCTCCCCGATCAAGACGCCCCGGTTTTTGTCGTAGGAGATTTTAATGAACCGTCGCACCTGGACTGGACGGAAGCCGCCGCCAAGTCCGGTCGCCACCCGATTAAAGTGGCATTTCCGACCTCTTTGGCGATGACCGATGCGGGCTTTACCGATGCGTGGCGAAGAGTCTATCCAGATGAGATGAAGATGCCGGGCTTCACTTGGTCGCCTGCATACGAACCCGATGACCCTACGACGCACCACGACCGCATCGATTTCGTTTACTTTAAAGGCAAAGGCGTCAAGGTCACCGATGTAAAGATCGTGGGTGAAAACGAAGAGAACGCAGACGTCGTCGTTTCCCCTTATCCGTCTGACCACCGTGCCGTAGTGGCAACGTTCTCGTGCCCTCCGTTATAACCCTTCGTCGATTTCAAGCAGGTCGATTTCTCGAGCGCCCAATAAAAGTGAAACTTTTAGTCGGTGGCGCTGTTCAAATAATGCCCAAGCCCCACCCGGAATGCCGACTTGTATAGGCGCGATTGGCTATTTCTTGTGAAGTTTTTATTAAAAAATGATCATCGTAACGAAATCCATCCCAAAAAAACTAATGAGCGCAGGGGTGGCTCTCATGTTGATTTTAATAATGTTGCAGTCATCGCTTGCAGAAACTCAACAACGGCCGAACGTTCTCATCCTGCTGGCCGATGATATCAGCGCATCTGAATTAGGCTGCTACGGCGCACCGAATCCCGGCACGAGCCCGAATATCGACCGGTTGGCGATAGAGGGGGTTCGTTTCGACAATATGTTTGTGACGTCAGCGACCTGCGCTCCGGTGCGAGCAGAGCTTTTCACGGGGTTGTTTCCTGAGCGCAACGGCGTATTCAGGAACCACCTGCCCACAATCTCAGGAACGCGCAGTGTGGCTCACTACCTCGCCGATCTCGGTTACCGTGTAGGACTTGCCGGAAAAAAACATTACAGCCCAGCCAGCGTTTACCCATTTGAATATCTCAAAGGGATCTGCTCGAAGGCCACTCAGGAAAAGCCGCCCGCTGATGATTGGACCCACGTCAGGCAATTTATGAGCCGGGATTCGAAAGAGCCTTTCTGCCTTTTCATCTGCTCGATCCATGCCCACGCGCCTTGGGATGCCGGAGACAGTTCCCGCTGGAGCCTGGAGGGTTTGAAGCTTCCGCCAAGCCTCGCCGATACGGAGGTGACGCGGCGACACTATCGCGAATTTCTTGCCGAGGTCAGGATGTTCGATGATCAGGTGGGCAAAGCCGAACAACTATTGAAGGAACTCGGACTGGACGAAAATACCGTCCTGATCGTGCTCGACGAAAACGGTACCGGGATGCCCGGGGGAAAGTGGTCGACATTTGACTGGGGCGTTCGTTCCGGCTGCGTGATGAAGTGGCCCGCATCGTACAAGGCCAACTTCGCAACCGATGCCATCGCCCAGTATTGCGACATCCTGCCGACGTTGATCGAGGTCGCCGGCGGCGCTGTGCCGGATTCATTGGATGGGAAGAGCCTTTTGCCCCTGATTCAAGGAAAGACGGCTGAACATCGCAAATACGCTTACTTCAGTCATATCAACAGACATGACCACCTGAAAGACCCGCTCTTTTCTCTGCGGGCAGCCACCGATGGGCGCTACAAGCTGATCTGGAACCTCACCCCTGGAAATATGTACGCCACAAAAAATGTCAACGGGCTTGATTATGGCGATGTGAATCGAGGCTGTAGCCCCACGAAAATCTATGGATCATGGCTTGAAGCCGCGAAGTCGGACGCTCACGTGGATGACCTGCTGCGGCGGATCCGGTATTATCCGAGAATCCAGCTGTTCGATCTGGATAAAGATCCGTGGGAGCTGAATGACCTCGCGAACAAGCCGGAGCACCAGTCGAAGATAGATGAATTAAAAACGGTGATCAGCAGCTGGATGAAACAGCAGGGTGATAACGGGCATCTGGAAGGTGAAGGGATCAAGTATTCGGAGATGCCATTTGCAGAGAGTTCCAGAAAACCACCCGCAATGCGTGACGCAACCAAGCAATGGAGACACGCCAAGCTTCCTATGGCAAAAATTTCTCAACTCTTTTAACTGGAATGCATTAGTTAACTTGCATACTTTAGTTATTCTATGAGTGATCATCAGCAGCAAAATGAAGAGGTGCCGCGTCCCCCCAAAGAGTCACAGGCTTGGGGGCTGGCAAAGGAAATCGTGGGCGATGTTGGAAAGCAAATTGCGAGCGATACCAAGGCGACCTTCAAATGGGCGCTTCGCGCGGCCATTATAGGAGCGATTGCGGTAGGCGGTGCGGGGGGATGGTATTTTGGTTTGATGGGATTGGCGATCGGCGCTGTCGGCGGCGCGATTGTAGGGGCGATCATCGGGGCCATTTGTGGCTATTTGCTGTATTGGGATCTGTGAATATAGAAGATAAGATTCTGAATAGAAGGCATTTCATTAAAATAGCAGGTTCTTATGTGGGATTGGCAGCGGCTGGCCCCCTGGCATACGGCAATCCCCAATTGACCTCAGTCCCTTCTTACCTGAAAGGATACGAAGACCTCTACTCACGAGATCCGCGCTCGGCTGCGTTGACTTGGTTCAAGGAGGCTAAATTCGGGCTATTTGTTCATTACGGCCTTTATTCCCTGCTTGAAGGCCATTACAAAGGCACGCGTTCCAAGCCAGCGGAGTGGGTGCTGCGAAATAGTAAGGTTCCGTTGCCAGAATACGAGAAGCTAGCCGACCAGTTCACCGCCGAGAAATTCGATGCCGATTTCATCACCGACATGGCACTCGATGCCGGGATGAAGTACGTCAACCTCACGACCCGCCATCATGATAGCTACTGCCTGTGGGATACCCAGACCACCGACTTCAAATCGACGAATAGCCCAGCCAAGCGCGACCTCGTGGCTGAGCTGGCGGAACAATGCCAGAAGAAGGGGCTGGGATTTTGTCTCTACTTCTCGCACGGGCGTGATTGGAGGCATCCGCACGGCCCCGAAAGTTTATTTCCAGCTGCGGAAGTCGATTACCAGCAGTATATCGACTACATCACTGCCCAAGTGACCGAGTTGCTCACCAATTACGGTCCGATTGCAGCAATCTGGCTGGATGGAATCGGCGGGGCCTGGAATGTGCAGAAGCAGGCCGGGGGGCGCGATGTGCTAAAAGCCCAAGAACTTTACGATCATATTCGCAGCCTGCAGCCTCAGGTGTTGCTCTCTTACAAGCAAGGGTTTCTTGGGAACGAAGACTTCATGGCGCCGGAGCGGCATTGGAAAGGGACGCCAACAAAACCCTTGGAGATTTGCAATACCCTTCAAGGTTATTCTTGGGGTTATGATCGCAAGGACGAGGGGCACCATCGCAAGCCTGATGAAGTGATGCAAATGCTGGCCGATGCCCAAGCGATGCCGGCCAACCTGCTCCTCAACACCGGTCCGATGCCTGATGGATCAGTCCATGTGGATGATGTGAAGACATTGAAAGAAGTAGGGCGCCGCTTGCGTAGCAATGCATAGCCCGACCAGAAGGTTTCTTTAATCACATGGAATCAATAAATATGAAAAGAATTAACGCATATTTAGCAACTGTCTTGATGCTTGGTATGAGTGTGGGCATTTCCAGCTTGGCGATAGGCGCGGAACCAACCAAGCCCAATATCCTCTTCATCATGGTCGATGACCTTGGCAAGGAATGGATTAGTTGTTACGGAGCGGATGACATCGAAACGCCAAATATCGATGCGCTCGCTGCCGGGGGAATGAAGTTCAATAATGCCTACTCGATGCCCCAATGCACCCCTTCGCGTGTGACCCTGCTCACGGGCAAATACCCATGGCGCAATGGCTTTGTGAATCATTGGGATGTTCCGCGCTGGGGGGTTGGCTATTTCGACTGGAAGAAGAAAGAGAATACTACCTTCGCACGGTTGATGAAGGATCTCGGCTACGCCACCTGCGCAGCGGGCAAGTGGCAGATCAATGACTTCAGGATCGAACCACAGGCGATGAAGAAGCATGGGTTTGACGATTGGGCGATGTGGACTGGCGCGGAAACCGGGGTCGAGACCAGCCACGAACGCTATCAGAATCCCTACATCAATACCCCCGAAGGGAGCAAAACCTATGAAGGCAAATTCGGGCCTGACCTCTATGCCGAGCGTTTGATCGACTTCATGCGGAAGCATAAAGACGAGCCGATGTGCTTGTATTACCCAATGGCCTTGACTCATGTGCCGCATGTTTCGACCCCTGATGAGCCAAATGTCAAAGACAGGCTTGATCGCCATAAAGCGATGGTTCGTTACATGGACAAAACCGTGGGACGCCTGATGAGTGCACTGGACGAGCTGGACCTCCGCAAGCGGACCATTGTGATCTTTACAACGGACAATGGTTCCGACCCGAAAATCACGGGGACCTTGAATGGGCGTAACGTGCAAGGATCCAAAGGACAAACAACGGAAGCCGGGATTTGTGAGCCCTTTATTGTGAACTGCCCGGGCGTTGTCCCCGCTGGTGTGGAAACAGAAGCGCTCACGGATTTTAGCGATCTTCTGCCGACATTCGTGGAGTTGGGTGGCGGAAAAGTTCCCGACGATATTGTCATTGATGGGGTGTCAT
>CALAPX010000107.1 GCA_937888355.1 uncultured Spartobacteria bacterium | reverse complement strand
ACATCCCTACGACTGCCCCGAACTCATTGCTCTCTCGGGTCGTGCCGCCACCTCGTACGCCCGCTGGGTCGAATCCTCAACCCACGACTAAGAGCGATCCCCCTTCACGACTTGAAGATTGTTGTCCTGCAACACTTAAGGGCTAAAATTTGACCGAACGAAAACCTCTGCTTTATTGTCTAAGTAGTTATCTAGCAGATGAAAAAGCGATTTAGCGCATTAGCCGCAATTTGTGTGGCTCTCGTTGCGATAGCAACTGTGTTTTCTTTTGTTTTCTACTTCCAACCATTTTCAAAAATTTCAGCCAGCAAACCGACCCCTGCCAGTGAGGATTCCTCTTCAACTTCAGCCTCAACTTCATCCCAACCCTCTGCCCCCATTTCCTCGTCTGCACCCGAAGGGCAATCCTCAGCCGCCAACCTACCGGATCAACCGAGAGATAGCTCAACTCCGGACCAAAACGTCTCCGCCAACCGCGTCACCAAAAATACGGCCGCCGCCGCTTCCGCCCCGCGCCGAACCATTGCCGACATTCTGGAGGGCGTGGATCTAGCCAAACCTGGCGAGCGGGACCGGGTGGTGCAAGAAATGCAAAAACTCGAAAACGAAAAAAAGGCGCTGGCGGTTGCACGAGCTCGGGAACTCGGCCTGCCCATACGCTTGGAGCGCCCGGATGGCACAGTTCAGGAAGTCGTTGATCTGGATTCTTCAGGCCATCCTCTCTACTTCACCACCCATAACGTCAGCGCTGCCATCTCGACGGGTGCTAATGTGCTCAATGCCGCACCCTATAACCTTCGAGGGAGTAACTCCCTCATCCTCGGGGTATGGGACGGTGGCTCGGCCCGCGCTACTCACCAGGAATTTGGCGGCCGAGTGTCCGTCCGTGACGGTTCAGGCTCGATCGACCATGCCACGCACGTGGCTGGTACCATGATCGCGGCTGGCGTGGTGGCATCTGCCAAAGGCATGGCTCCGGTGGCGCCGGTTGCTTCCTATGACTGGAACAGCGACAAGACCGAAATGACTGCTACGGGTGCAGCCTCGGCATCGGAAGCGCTCACCTCGACCAACAAATTCCTCATTTCGAATCATAGCTATGGATATATCGCTGGGTGGAATTACGTGGCTTCGGGAAGCCCGTATCGCATTTGGGAGTGGTATGGCAATGGGACAACCAGCAGTTCCGTCGAGGCGGATTTCGGCATGTACAACACGCAGGCCCGGGACAGCGATTCACTCGCTTTTAGTGCACCGTATTTTCTGATGTTCCGCAGCGCGGGCAATGAGCGGGACAACAATCCTTCCGCCGGCCAGGCTGTGGCCTTGTCTCCAGGAAATACCACCGTTCTGAGTTATGATCCAAACTCTCATCCCGGCGGGGACAGTAGCTACCGCGGCGGATTCGAAAACATCAGCTTCGACTCATTGGCAAAAAACGTGATTACCGTGGGATCGGTTCTCGACGCAGTGACATTGGGATTGCGCGACCCTGCAAAAGGAACGCCTAGCTCATTCAGTTCTTTTGGCCCGACCGACGACGGGCGTATCAAGCCAGACGTGGTCGCCAACGGCGAGGGCATTTACTCCAGCCTGAATTCAGGCGATGCATCTTACGGCACCTATAGTGGCACCAGCATGTCGTCGCCTAACGCAGCCGGAACTGCCGCGCTACTCGCACAGGATTATGTCCGCCTCTTCGGACAAGCCATGCGTGCAAGCACCCTCAAGGGGCTACTGATCCATACGGCCGACGATCGAGGCAACGCAGGACCTGATTACAAGTATGGTTGGGGGTTGATCAACGGGAAAGCGGCAGCCGATCTCATCCGCGACCACCACACTAACCCCCTCAAGGTCCGCATGATCGAAAACAGCATGCCGACTTCCGGCACAACGATCACCCATGATTTCGTCTGGGACGGTGCTTCTCCGATCCGCGCAACCATGTGCTGGACCGATCCAGCAGGAACAGCCACTACCACCTCTGACCTTCGGTCCGCGCGGTTGCGGAACAACCTCGACATAAAAATTATCGCACCCGATGGCACTCAACACTTTCCCTACACGATGCCTTTCGTTGGAACCTGGACACAGGCTTCGATGGACTTGCCCGCAACAACCGGAATCAACAACACCGACAATTTGGAGCAGGTATACGTGGCCAATCCTGGAACTGCAGGCGTGTATCGGGCGGTGGTTAGTTTTCAAGGCACACTCGCCAACAATCAAGTCTACTCACTTTTGATCTCCGGATCTGCCAACGAAGTGCCTCCTCCTCCCTCCCTGAAACTCGAATCCATATCCCCGGCAAGTGCCAATGCCGGTACTGTCGCGAATCTTCAACTGTCCGGGGTTTCTCTAGCAGGGGTGACCTCAGTTCAACTGACAAAAACGAATCAGACTACGATTCAAGCCACCTCACTTTCCATGGTGGGCGAGCAGCTTACTTGCCAAGTCAATTTAACCGGTGCCTCACCGGGTACTTGGAATGTGATTGCAACCAAGGGCACAGAAACGTCCTCTTTGACAAATGCCTTCACCGTGATTTCGGCGCTTTATGGTGAATCTTTTGATGGAACGATAATCGGTTGGTCTTCATCTTCTCAACGAGGTGCGAACGCATGGGTTCTTGCATCAGATAATTTTAAGTCTGCTCCACGATCTTATTTTTGCCCAGCACCAGCCTCGCAGACCACGACCTACCTTGTGTCGGCACCAATTATTGTTCCTGCTGGCGCCTCCGGTTTGCAGTTCAAATTCTGGCACTCCTTCAGCCTGGAATCGCGGCGGGACGGGGGACGGCTTGAGATGTCCGTCGACAACGGAGCGACGTGGTTTGGTATTGATTCAAGTGGCTCGGGAGTTGCTTTTACCAGCAACGGCTACAACAACACCATACGCACCGGAACAACGAGTGATTTCAGCAAAGGAACATCGGTCTGGACCGGGAACAGCAGCGGTTTTATCGAGACTATCTTGAGCGCCACGGATGACGCGAAGTTTTCGGGTAAAACAGTTCGCCTCCGCTGGGCCTTGGCAACAAACACCAGCAACTTTTCAGCTAGTACCGGATGGTATGTCGATTCTGTAGCGCTTTTCGGAAACGCGAATTTGCAGAATCAGCCACCTTCGGTGGCAACGCAGGCCGCTGTTCCAGGCGCTGGCACCGTGCTCGACAGCAGTACCGAGCTGACGTACAGCATCGTCACCGCGGCCGTCGCCCCATTGTCGGTAACCATCAACGATGATGATGGACAGGCAAACCTGGTCTACACATGGACGGCCAGCGGCCCGGCGCCGGTTTTCTTCTCCCCCAATGGCGGAAACGTGGCTTCCTCGACCCAAGCCAACTTCGAGGCTCTCGGCGACTACCAAATCAATGTGACCGCTACTGACACTGGAGGCCTCTCGGCAAAGAGCACAGTTTACATCCGTGTCGAACCAATCGCTTCCTCGGTCCGTGTCTCTCCGGCTTCCGCTTCACTGCGCATTGGCGGTACACAGCAATTCAGCGCGGTCCTGTTGGACCAGTTTGCCGACGCCATGACCAACACGCCCACAACCTTCACCTGGACTGCGACCGGTGGTGGAACGGTCTCCTCTTCGGGACTTTTCACAGCGAACCAAGCTGGCGAAAATTTCGCTGTAGGAGCAGGTACAATGCTGCCAAACGGGGCTGTTCTCAACACACTCTCTACCGAGGGGCGGCAGCAAAACTCTAACTCCAGCGACTTTGCCCAAGTGACGGTGACGCCAGGATCCGCCTCCGTCAGCCTAAGTAATCTCTCGCAAACGTACACCGGCTCACCCCGGTCGGTCACCGTAACCACCGATCCTCCGGGGTTGAACTTCTCTGTCACGTATGCGGGTTTCCCCTCCGCACCATCCGTGCCGGGAATCTACCTGGTGGAAGCGAGGGTAACGGATCTAAATTATCAAGGTGGAGCCAACGGCAATCTGCGCATAAGTGGCGTGGACGATCCGAGCGGGGATTCTGACGGCGATGGGTTCCAAAACATTTTGGAATATGCCCTTGCCACCCAACCAAGCGGATCCCTCGTGACACTGATGCAGCCCCCCACAAACGGTGTCCTGACCCTATCGGCAATTGTCCGAACGAATGATCCAGGCCTTGGCTACACGGCCCACGGCGTCACCAATCTTGCGGATTACGCTGTGACCAACTTGATTACACAAATTTCGGGCACAGCCTCCGCTGATACCAACAATGTTCCTGCCGGCTTTCAAAGGCAGGATTTTAAATTCACCAACAACGCCTCCCGCGCTTTCCTCCGCCTCAACGTCCAACAACAGTAGTCCCTCAAAATTTAGCTCGGCCCGAGCTTTAATCCTTAGCTCAAGCCACCACTAAAAGCGGAATCTCATCGGGCAACTGAGAGGAAACTTCGCGAACAGTATCTCCACGCAGCAG
>CALAPX010000106.1 GCA_937888355.1 uncultured Spartobacteria bacterium | reverse complement strand
TGTAGGCGATACCACCGCCCGCGCCACCGAGGGTAAAGGCAGGTCGAATGATCAGTGGAAATGTGCCGATGCCGGTAGCAACGCTGCGGGCCTCTTCAAGGGTATGTGCAACACCTGAGCGAGCACAATCGAGGCCGATCTCGAGCATGATGTTTTTAAAGACGAGACGGTCTTCCCCGCGATTGATCGCCTCGGCGTTTGCGCCAATGAGTTTTGCGCCGTGGCGTTCTAGCGCCCCGTTTTCCACAAGGGCCATTGCGGCATTTAGTGCTGTTTGACCACCGAGCGTCGGGAGGACGGCATCCGGCTTTTCACGTTCGAGAATTTTTTCGATGGCTTCAGGAGTGATCGGTTCCACGTAAGTTCTATTCGCGAACTCCGGATCAGTCATGATTGTTGCAGGATTTGAATTAACGAGGACGACCTCGTATCCCTCCTCGGCAAGCGCTTTGCAGGCTTGCACTCCTGAGTAATCAAATTCGCAGCCCTGACCGATCACAATGGGACCGGAACCAATAAGTAGAATTTTTTTGATCGAGGTATCCTTTGGCATGGTGCGGGAGACTATGCGAACCCACTTGTTCTGGGCAACGAAATGGTTGGACTAAAAACACACGGCGGATGAAATAGATGTGTGGAAGGACGCAAATACAGCACAGGCACGAAGGGGCGATTGAAGATGCATAGCGATCAGTGCAGGGAATTTATTCATGAAAATGCTCCAAGCTTCGCGCTCGCTGAGGAATTTGTGGCAAGTATCGACCCCGGGCGGGAAGACTCTATTTGGCAGCGTTTTCAAGAACCCAGCGATATCACCCCACTCTTGGATGCATGGTTGAATGGAGAGCCAGAGCCCTCCGTGCCGGAGCGCCAGGCCATTCAACCCGCGAGTGTGGTTTCCAAGGTGAAGCATTTGCCGCCTGTGCTTGAGCTCGCCTTCAAGAAAACCCATGCATGGATAGATTCCTGCCCGGAAGGATTGGAAACAGTGGCACTCCAGGAAGCCGCACGAATTGCCCTTGGTAGGCTGCGCGGTGAGTTGTGAAATTTGCATCCCACCGGATTGCTGTCATCGCCGACACGCACGGCCGGTTGCCTTTGCACTTGATCGATAAGATACGTGACGCCGATGAAATCTGGCATCTGGGTGATTTTTGCAATTTGGACACCCTTTCTGCATGCCGCGCCATCGGCAGGCCGTTCCTCGCAGTCCTAGGGAACAATGACTACGGATTGGACCTGCCCGAGACGCTCGAACTGGAGCGTGCCGGCAAGTGGTTTCACCTTGTGCATATCCCGCCGCGGCGGATGCCGACTTGCGATGTGTTGCTCCATGGGCACACCCATGTGCCTCGCGATGAAAAAGTCGGCGCTTGTCGGGTGCTCAATCCCGGCACGGTGGGCAAGCCTGACAAAGGCGCACCGGCAAGTTGGGCATGGCTCGAGATCGGGGCGCGGGGTCGGGTGCGTTGGAAGGTGAATCCGCTTTAGGCTACTTCAGCAAGGCCTCCAATAAACCCAAGCAGCTCCAGACGGCCGGTGCCGGTTTTCGAGGAGGTCAGGAAATGCGCTGCAGGAGGAGCGCTTTCGATCGCCTCCAAAAAACGGGTGGCATTTTTTTGAGCCTGAGCCGGTTTGAGTTTGTCGGTTTTGGTGAAAGCAATCGCGTAAGGGCGACCAGCCTCTGCGAGCCACTCAATGAACTCAAGGTCGATGCGCTGTGGTTCATGGCGAGAGTCGATCAGCACAAAAACAATCTTGAGATTGGGCCGATGAGCGATGTATTCCGCGATGATTTGCTGGAATGCCGCACGTCCGCCTTTTGGAACCTTTGCATAGCCGTATCCAGGAAGGTCTACGAAGCGAGGGCCTTTGTTGATGCGGAAGAAGTTGATCAGTTGGGTGCAGCCGGGAGTTTGGGAGACGCGGGCAAGGGTGCGTTGGCGGGTCAGAAGATTGAGAAGCGATGATTTTCCGGTATTGGACCGTCCGATGAATGCTAATTCCGGGATGTCATCCTCGGGGCAAGAAGAAATTCCGGTATGACTGGTCTCGAACTCTGCTGATTGGATGCGCATGGGGTTTTAGTCGATAAACCTACGTGTGATGTTTTCGTAGGCATCGATCCGCCGGTCGCGGAGGAATGGCCAGTGGGTGCGTTGGGTGTCGACAGTATCGAGATTGACTTCGGTCACTAGCACCTCGTCTTTGTCCGCTGAGGCCTTCGCAATAATCTCACCCGAAGGATCGGCCACGAAACTCTGGCCCCAAAACTGGATGCCGTCGCCTCCATCGGGTGCTTCATGTCCACAGCGGTTGGGAGCAACGACGTAGCAGCCATTGGCAATCGCATGGCCACGCTGGATGGTTTCCCATGAAGAGTGATGGCGTTGGCCGTATTTTTCTTTTTCAGAGGGATGCCACCCTATTGCCGTCGGGTAGAAGAGGATCTGAGCGCCTTGAAGGGCTGTGAGGCGTGCGGCTTCTGGGTACCATTGATCCCAGCAGATACAGACACCGATACGTCCGAATTTCGTGTCCCACGCACGGAATCCAAGATCACCGGGGGTGAAGTAAAATTTCTCGTAAAAGAGGGGATCGTCGGGGATGTGCATTTTTCGGTATTTTCCGAGGAATGAGCCGTCCGCATCGATGATCGCCGCAGTATTATGGTAAAGACCCGGAGCCCGTCGCTCGAAAAGCGAGGCGATCAGCACAACGCCGAGTTCCTTGGCAAGGGATTGGAATAGTTCGGTGGTTGGTCCAGGAACGGGTTCGGCGAGGTCGAAGTATTTGTGATCTTCGATCTGGCAAAAGTAGACGGAGAGGAACAATTCCTGAAGGCAAACGATGTTCGCACCTCGGGAGGCAGCCTTGCGGATGCCTCGAATTGCTGCTGCCATGTTCGCTTCAATGTCCCGGGAACATGCATTTTGTACGAGGCCGATCTTTACTCGCGGGTTTGACATGGGCGCATTGGTATTTTCTTGATGCCTTCGAGTAAACTTAAAACGAGGCGGCGGCGTGGAGGTGAGTCCTAAAATAGAGCAGTTCCGAACACGGTCATATGCGTCGGGGAGGGGGTCGGATTGGCGGGCGTGGCTGGGGCATTGGGGCGGTAGAGGATGCCAATGCCCGTTTCAAAAGAGGGGGTAAGTTGAAAGTCCATGCCTGCTGAAATACTAGGGATCAAGATACGGGAGTCTTCGGCCGTCGCATTTGGAATGTCGCGGTCTTCAACAGTGGCGCGGAGACGAAGACCGAATTGCGGAAGTGGCTCAATGCGGATCTCGGTAAATGTGATCGATGATTGCTCAATAGAACCAGTGGCTTCCCTGGAAATCATGGAAGATTCAAACCCCATCGAAAGAGTGTTGCCTGCTTGGAAGTTCCAATGGGCGGCACCCAGGAGGCGATGGCGTTCCACATCGGTTGTCGGCGAATCCTGCAGTGATTGCCATGCGGAGGTCTGTGTCAGTGTGAGGCGAAGTGGTAATGGCGCAATATGCCGCTCAAGTGCAATCGAGAGGGCTTCTTCGTACAGGGTGGCCCCATCGATGCGGTGGCGATCAGTCGACCCGATGGAAGAACGGATTGTTGTGAGCGGGATCGGATACAAGGAAATGCGCCCTCTTTGTACAAAGGCATACTCTTGGAGGGGCTGCTCGCTTTGAGCGAGGGTCTCCATGCCGGAGGAAAGAATAAGTTCCAAGCGATTCGGGCCTGTCCATTTGAGGTGTCCCCCTTGGCTGATTTTTAAATGCCGTGACAGGGGGGGATCAATGGAATCACCGGTTATGGAGTCCAGCATCCTGAAGCCCGCATCCAAGTCATATCCGATCTCTGGGGCATTCTCGGGAGAAATCCGGTAATCAACGTGGAATCCCTGGTGGCTCGTGCGAGTCCCATTTTGAAGGTTGGAAACGATCCGTAGGCGAGAGGTGGAGGCGCTGAAAGTCGAGGCATTTCCGGTCTCCGACAGCACTGGAATAGCCTTGCGAATCGGAATACGAGCCCCACCGTCGAGAATCACATAATCCTCGTCCAATGCCAGAGCGGCCCCGCTGGCCAGCAGAACTAACAGCAGAGTAATTTTGAATTGCTGGCTAAAAGACACGAAACGAAACAACTGCAATATGAGACGTGATGCAAATGCAAAAGGCTCCAATTGGGGCGTATTGCGGGATTGAATCAGAAAATACTAACTACAGGATCCGCTGAGCTTCGCGGATTGGAAGTATACTTTCAGTAGTACAAAATAAGTCTCCTGAAGTATTTTTGCGTGCGTCATCTGCATGTTGTCACCAACCCTCAAATTCCTTGCATGGATTGAGGGTTTTGAGGCCTTCGAATATCTCGAAATGGTTGTCGTCATTGAGGATGGTTGCACCGATATCATGGGCGCAGGTAGCCGTGAGGATGTCTTGCGAGGGGAGTGTGGTGCCGGATCGATCAAGCGACTAGGCGCGGGTAGCGGACTCTTTCCAGAGATTATTGGTGGTTGGGATGTTAATAAGGTTATCAAAAAAAGGCGGACATGCGGTGGCGGAGTTTTTCCAGTGGCCAGGCGAAGATTTTACCGGTGGCTTCGATGGTGAGG
>CALAPX010000105.1 GCA_937888355.1 uncultured Spartobacteria bacterium | reverse complement strand
AGACAGCGCGGGCAATTTGAGCCCGCTGCGTCCGCAGCGCCGGTAACTCATGGAATCGTAGCGTGATGGAGTAGGCATCTCCCTGCATGCTTAGCAGACTCTCCGGCCCGGGGAAATGGGTTTGCCGGCCGGCCGGGCAGGCCGCTTATTCCTCACGTCCCGCGTGGACCCTTAATTGCCGAAGGACAATACTTCGAGCCCGTTGATAGCGTGGAAATCTTCGATATTACGGGTGAGGAGGCGGGCGCCGAGAGAACGGGCGGTGGCGGCAATCCACAGCTCGTGATGGGAGCGTCTGGCCAACGCCTTGGCCGCACGTAGTTTCGAGGCGATGCGACCATAGTGCTCGGCAACCTCGAGCCCGGCGGCAATGGTACGGCGCTGACGCAGCAGAATCAGGGCTTCTTGGCAGCGTTGTTCGGAGACGAAAGCAGCGCCGTCGAGAAACTCGCCCGCAGCAACTATGGGAATGACCAACTCCTCGCCGCTATGCTGCAGGAGCGCCCGATTGACGGGAGCGGCAGGGTTTCCCTTGGCGCGGAATTCGTCGATCAAGACCGTAGTATCCGCGCAAATCATGGGGTTTCGATGTCCCAACGCGCTTGGCGCCGATTGTCGCGGATGACTTTTTCCATTTTGTCTGCGTCGGCTGAGGCGTTCTCGGATTGGCTACCCCAGATGGCCGCCGCCTCGCGCACCGCATCGGCGCAGGTTCCGGCGGACGCGGTCGTTGCGAGCAAGCGGTCGATCACCTTGGTGAAGGACTCACCGGGTTGCTTGCGGTGGGCGAGTTTGTCGTAGGTGCAGGTGCTCACCGCGATAGTTTTGATACTCATACATGTTCAATTACATGTAGATAAGGAGTGTCAAGAGTGAGCGGCGCGACAGGAGGCGGGGCCGCTCGTCCCTACTTGGGAAAACAAAAAGGCCGTCCTTGCGGGACGGCCTAATGTCTTGTTTTGGACTGTGAACTGTAAACTGAACACAGCCAACTCACGTGCCCGCCGTGGCGGGCACGTGTCAATAACGGTAGTGGTTCGGCTTGTAGGGACCTTCAACCGGCACGTGCATGTAAGCGGCCTGGTCTTTGGTCAAGACCGTCAGTTTCACCCCGAGTTTATCAAGGTGAAGACGGGCCACTTCTTCGTCCAGAATCTTGGGCATCAAGTGAATGTTGACGTCATACTTTTCTCCCCGCTCCCACAGCTCGAGCTGGGCCAGCACTTGGTTGGTGAACGAGGTGCTCATGACGAAGCTGGGGTGACCGGTGGCACAGCCCAGGTTGACCAAGCGGCCCTTGGCCAGAATGATGACCGAGCGGCCAGAGGCTTTGAAGGTGTAGCGTTCAACCGCACCAATCTCCGCAGGCTTGATTTCGTCTTTGGTCACACGGCCAGCAGCAACTTCTTTTTCCAGCCAGGCGATGTCGATTTCCGTGTCGAAGTGCCCGATGTTGCAAAGAATGGCATCTTCAGCCATCTCCAGCATGTGGTGGCCCAGGATGATGTCGCGGTTGCCGGTGGCGGCGACGAACAGATTGCCCTCTTTGGCGGCGGCTTCCATGGTGGTCACTTCGAAGCCTTCCATCGCGGCCTGCAAGGCGTTGATCGGATCGATTTCGGTGACAATGACGCGGCAGCCATAGCGTTGCAGCGAGTGTGCACAGCCTTTGCCCACGTCCCCGTAGCCGCAAACCACGGCGACCTTGCCGGCCAGCATGACGTCGGTGGCACGCTTGATGCCGTCGGCCAGGGATTCGCGGCAGCCGTAAAGGTTGTCGAATTTGCTCTTCGTGGCCGAGTCGTTGACGTTGATCGCGGGAACTTTGAGTTCGCCGGTTTCAACCAACTGCTGCAGGCGGTGGACGCCGGCCGTGGTCTCTTCGCTGATGCCCTTGATCCCGGCGAGAAGCTCCGGATATTTCTTGTGCACCATGTCGGTGAGGTCACCGCCATCGTCCAGAATCATGTTCAGGGGTTTGCCGGATGGGAAGTGGATCGTCTGCTCGATGCACCATTGAAACTCTTCCTCTGTTTCGCCTTTCCATGCGTAAACCGGAATGCCCGCAGCGGCAATGGCCGCAGCAGCGTGGTCTTGGGTGCTGAAAATGTTGCAGCTTGACCAGGTGACTTCGGCACCCAGCTCAACCAGAGTTTCGATCAACACCGCCGTCTGGATGGTCATGTGCAGACATCCAGCGATGCGAGCACCGGCCAGAGGCTTGGTTTTGCCGTATTTTTTACGCAGGGCCATCAAGCCGGGCATTTCTGTTTCGGCCAGATCGATTTCTTTGCGGCCGAATTCGGCCAGGCTTAGGTCGGCAACTTTGGAGTGCGCGACATTGGTGGGTTTAAGGGTGGTGGTGCTCATGGTTTTCTTTGATTTGATGGTTGGGGTGGAAAAGGTGCAGTTTTAAGTTTTTAAGAATTAGGTTTGTAAGTTGGGTGTTATTTGATGGGGTTTTTGCGGATGATGGATTTGCGTAGGCCTTCGGTCATGGCGGAGACTTCACGCGCTTCATTTACGAGGCTGCGGACTTGGGTGGACGCCAGATAGTTGAGGCGTCCGGCGATGTAGAGCTGGGTGCGCAATTCGCCGGAAGAGCCTTTGGCGATCTTGAGGAATTGTCCGAACTCCTTCGCGCCTCCGCGTTCCGCGCCCTCGGCAATGTTGGAAGGAATGGAAAGGGCAGAGCGCTCGACCTGAGACTTGAGGCCGGCAGACTTGCAGCGATCAAAAGCTTTGAACACGTCGACCGCCAACCGGCAGCCGCGTTGCCAAACTTCAAGATCCTCGAAACTCTGGTAGGCCATTTTCTTAAAACTTAAAACTTACAAACCTAAAACTTATTTCAGCCCCGCCTTGCGTCTCAGCTCTTTCGCTTTCGACGTGTCCT
>CALAPX010000104.1 GCA_937888355.1 uncultured Spartobacteria bacterium | reverse complement strand
TTGACGGTTAACTATTGGCTAAGACTAGGTCTGTGCCCCAAGGTCTTCGTTGGCTTCGTTTCAGATGCGTATTTGCTTCAGGATCGTTGACAAATTCTTCTTTAGCAGAATTCCATTCTAGTTTTCGACCCACCTTCATCGCAATGTGGCTAATCAGACACACCGAACAGGATCGATGTCCAATTTCTACTGGAGATAGCAATTCAGCTTTGCCCTGGATGGCATCCAGCCAGTTGCCATGATGGGAAGAACTACGGGTAAATCGCAATTCATTCTCTCCAAAAACGGTTTGCAAAAGTTTGGGATCAGAAGCATCCAAAGCCTTCGCATTATTTCCTTGTGCTACTGGGTCTGAAGTCGAAGCCACATAGCTTCCTCTTGAAACCCAAATCCAACCCTCCGTTCCTTCGTATCGAATGCCATTGGGATAGGTTCCTGAGGTCAGCATCACCACGCCATTGTCGTAGGAAGCTTTCACCATAAAGTCTCCATGCACGTTCCATAATCCAGACCTTGGAAACTCAGCCACCGCCTCAATATATCGAGGGCCTACCAATTCGGTATTCATGCCCCAAGCAGCAGAGTCAAAGTGATGCTGCCCCCAACCGGTAATCATGCCCGCACCATAATTTTCGTGGCGCAGCCAGCCTGGTCTACCGTAGTCGTTTTGTGGATGAACGCCGATCTCGGTGTAGGGAACTTCTGGAGTGGAGCCCAGCCACATGTCAAAATTTAAATTGGCAGGCACCGGCATTGCAGGAGCTTCGGGGCCGGAAGGATCTCCAGGCAAACCAATTCGAACTGTGTGGAGCTTTCCTATTCTCCCATTTCGCACCAATTCCGCTGCCAAACGAAACTGCTCACTAGAGCGTTGTTGAGTTCCTAGTTGCAGCGCCACACCGGTTCGTTGGACTACTTCCACCAATTGCCTTCCTTCATGGATGGTCAAAGAGGTTGGCTTCTGAAGGTAAACGTGCTTCCCTGCAAGAGCTGCCTCCATGGCAGGCTGTGAATGCCAGTGGTCAGGGGTAGAAATAATCACAGCATCGATATCCTTGTTTTTAAACAAGTCTCGGTAGTCTCCTACTTGCTTTACATCCAGGTAGGGACTACCCATTTTTTTGGTGTAGTGATCCTCAATGAATTGCTTTCCTTCAGCCATCCGCTTGCTATCTAGATCGGATACTGCTACGATGCGCGCCACATCGTGTTTCCATACACCAGGCAAATCATGATCTCGCGCAATTCTTCCGCAGCCGATTTGAGCAATCTGAATTTTGTTGCTTGGTGCATTTTTCCCGAACACAGAAGCAGGAACAAGGGTTGGTATACCAAATGCTGCCGTTGCTAGGGCTGTTTTTTTCATAAAATCTCTTCTTTCCATGAGAAATGGGGGTTATTTAACAAATGACTTCCAATAATTATCGGCTTCTTGAACAGTCAATTCGCCATCAAAAACAAGTATCCGATAAGTCAAACTATAGCGCTTACCGGGCTGTATCTCCCAAGAAGTATGGCGAATGGGGCAAAATTCAATGAACACATTTCCCTTTCCCTCATATTGCCCAGGAGGCCATACTCGCAAAGGCTCGGGATGTGCCTGATTTGTATTGTGACTCATAAATAGGATTCCACTTTTCCCAGAGGAATGATCCGATTGCCCTGTTACCAAGATCCAACGTGCATTGGAACCATCAGCAGTAGCGCGGTCCTTGCCCTCTGAAGTAAGGATGGTGCTATTGGCATCTCCCCAAACTTCTGTTGCACGGAATCCAATTCCACCTCCATAGCGGTAATCGTCCAGCAGAATCCCTCCCGCAATGTCAGTTTGTAAGGTGCTGGTGTAGTCCACAAAGTAGCGGCCCTTATCTGCAGGCTTGACCTTGATGCGGAGATCTTCCGCCATGGCTAACTGCGATTGTGCTGGTGCTTTAAGATCGATGTGATTCTGCCTTACAGTCAATTCAGCAGCTCCTCCAGCTTGCTTCTTGGAGAGCATATGGGAAAAATCTACCCGTCCCTTTTCATCCCCAAGGTTCCAAAAATCAACCTCTCTCCCTCCTATGTATTCGCTGACGCGTCGTCTGACCGAAGGCGCCCGCGGCGAAGTCATCCGCAAGGTGATCCAGCGTGGACTGATCCTCGTCCTACTCGGTATCATTTATAACAATGCACTCCAGTGGAAGGGGCTCGAGAACATGCGCCTCGGTAGCGTGCTCGG
>CALAPX010000103.1 GCA_937888355.1 uncultured Spartobacteria bacterium | reverse complement strand
AGTAAAAACTCCCCGCCGGGCACTCTTCACACACCGGCTCGCTGCCCACCACCTCCAGCCGGAGCAAATCAGGATACAGCGCGCAGACCTGCGACGGCCCAATATGAGACTCCACAATCGGCGGATATCCGGGCCGATAAATGCGATATCGGACAGTTTTGAACCTCGCATCAGCACCGCGTAGGGCGGCGCGTTTTTCGGTGTATTTTGCCTGTTTGGTGGCGTCGTTCATCGCCTCGGCTCCTGCGCTGCGGCGACCATGGCGCAATAAATCGACTGGTAGAACAAGCCGTCGCTGTGATTGCTTGTGTCCGGTCGCTCGATGGCGGCGACCACCATGCCGATGGTGGGCACCTCCGGCACCAACGCAATGCCGCCGGCTTGCAGCTCTGCGATGATGGCGTCTGCCGTCTCCCACGTCCCGGCGGCGTGGTGTCGAGTTAACACCCCGGCGATCCTATCCCGCGCGCTCATTCCTTCACCTCCCCCAACAACACCATCATCGCAATCGGATGAAACGCCGGCAGAGGTGCCAGGCCGGCTTTTTCTCTCTCAGTCCTGTCCGGCTTGTCGTTTTTCACCATCACTGGGCGTTGAATTGGGGTGTAGAATCCCAGCTCCCGCGCCACCCGCTCGACGGTGTGCCGCGATATGCGCATCTCCCGCCCAATCGTGCCGCACGACTGACCAGCCCCTCGCCGGGCGCGGATGTCTGCGATAATCTCACTGGTCATCACTGGCCGTTCTCCGGTCATTATTGTCACATCCCTGCTGAATCTGATGAACGGCATGGCTCGCACAGCCTGAGAAACCGCGTTTTCACGAAAAACGGCGCGCAACACCTCAAGCAAACCCGATCTATTGTGGTAATTGTCTCCCGTTCTGGTTTCAGGTGTGGAACTTTTCCGCGCTTGACCCACATAGCTTTGAGCTTGGACGCCTGACGCTCGATTGCTCTGATCGAACGGCCGAATTTAGCGGCCATCTCTGAGCGGCTGAGCAGGCCCGCGACCCAGTCGGCACGCAGCTCCGCATTGTCCTCCTTCGACCAAAAGCGGGTTTTCCGCGCGTCCCCAAAAGAGCCGGCGGCATCGCTGCCGCCGGCCAAGTTGGACGCCGATGCAATCCCCGGAACGCCTCGGCCAACGGCGTGGGAGTGGGCGACCCGCCCATCCAGGGTGCAATGAGTTCCGGCGACATGCGCGGACGTGCCGCTGCCCACGTCGCCGGGATCTTGCGAGAGTTCCCAAGGCCGGGTGTTTTCATCTCGCAATTTCATTATGCCACGTCCTTAGCTGCTGCCCAATCATTCGGCCGGACCCGGTTGCCTGTCGCCAGCGCCACCGCCCGCATAGCCCGCAGGTTCGGCGGCCGCCTGCCCGATAGCCACCCGTGCAGGGTCGTTGCCTTTACGCCGATCTGTGCCGCAAACGCTCTTTGCGTCAGTCGGCGGGTCGCTAGATACTGGTGTAATTGCATTCCGCACGGTTGCACATGGCGCGGCGCCGTGCAAGCGGCAACCCGCACCTCGCAAACATGTTTCCGCGTCGTGCGAATTTTCTGTTGCGCTGTTTGCGGATTGCGCGCAGGGTCTGTCCATCAACACGGAGGCTCACATGACCGAACACCCAGCCTACCCTTCTCGCGAGACCGTTATCCGTCACTCCGCCGCCGTGCGCCTGGCAGAACGTGAGCGCGATAACAACGCCCGGATCGCTGCGATCTTGCACGCAACGCTTGACCAGCTCGCCTACTGCGATCTCGACGGCTACAGCATGACGGCAGGCTATGACCTAACCGACATCTACGACGGGATTGTGGAGATGCTACCAAGCACGTCCGACAACGCCGGGCACAGGCTCGACGATTGGGCGGCGGATCAGATCCTCACAGGGAGCGCGTGATGAACCACGGAGGGAAGATAATGACCTACGGCATTCCGACAGCGGACGAATTGATTTCCTGGCCGCGTCTGATCTCATACCGCGTGTTGGTCACTCCAGAAATGGCGCAGCAATGGATTGCCGCCGGCAACGTCGATAATCGGGTCGTGCGCAAAACGGTTGTGAGCCGCTACGCGGCAATGATGGCTGGCGGAGAATGGAAGCCCACGCATCAGGGTGTGGCGTTCAGCGCGCGGCGTTTGATCGATGGGCAGCACCGACTGCTGGCCGTTATCGCGGCGCAGACGGCGCAGTGGATGATTGTATTTGTCGATCAGGATGACGAAACTTTTGGCACCCTGGATCGTGGCTCGGCCCGCTCACTGCGCGATGACCTCAAAGATACTCCAATACACAACACAGATGGGTTGTCGTGGATTGCTAGGCTGGCAAACGTAGACAGGTCTACGCGCGCGGTCAGGCCGTCATCGGTGATGGAATGCATGCGAGTATTTGGCGGCATCTTCCTGATCCTGCACGAAATTGCGGCTACAAACGTCAAGGGCCGCACAAACTCATCAATCCGGGCAGCCGTTGCGCTCCGGTATTTTGAGGCTGACGATGCCGGCAAGGTTTACATCGAAAAGATGTGGAAGGCGTGGGTCGGCTCATATTTTGCCGACATGTCGGCATCCCTGCACTCCGGCGCGCGGAGAATGCAGCAACTCGACGGCGCCGGCGGAAACACTGCCCAAGAGGAGCGCAGTTGTGTGGCTTGGATCGCGTTTGATCCGGGGGCCCGCGACCTGAAAAAAATTATCGTGCGCGAAAAAAACGTGACGATTTCAGAAATGGCTGCGGTCGCTAGGATAGCGATAGCATAATGATCGTCGCCCGTGTCATGGATTGAAGCGCCGTGACACGGGCGCACGAAACGCAATTTTGTCCAGTATCACCGGAGACCAGGACCCGGTATTCCCGGCACATCCCTGCACGTAGCGCACATCGACTGTTTTCGGTTGGCCGAGCGCCTCCCAATACACTCGAATGCGTTTTGCCTGGCGTTCAGCGTCAGCGCGCCCAGCTTCTGGGCGGTTCTCAGGGAGCGAGACGCTAATCTTCACAGCGGCTTTTGGGTGGGCCTTAGGGCGTGGGCTATCAACCTTCGCCGCTGCTTCTGGATGAAATCGCTTGAGCATCATTGTCTGTGACTGCGCAGAGCATGCAGATATTGTGCGCCCCAGCTCCTCCGAAATATTTGCCCTTGTTCGGATGGTTTGCGTCCACAGGAATCGCAATCGCACTTTCTCTTGGGGGGTCCATGGTGCCGGCTTTGCCTTGGGCGCGTTTACTGGTGATGCAGTCATCTCTTCAGTCATGTTTGCCGCCATGGTGTTACTTTTTCCGAGTATTTTCTAACGCTTTGACCGCAGCAGCCACTTTTTTGGGATCATCAGACATGAGTAGTTCAGAAATCCGACTTGCAGTTGACGGGCTAAGATTACCATTTCTGACTGCATTAGTAACCAAATTACTCAAAGATTGATCCCAGCCGCCAGCGTAACCCGTGCCGTTTTTTTGTTTGGAACGATGAAAAAACTGCGCTTCACGCTTTAAGGCCGTAGTAAACAAACCGGCATATTCTGGATTTTCAAAAAACGCTTCAATTTTATTTTTCATTTGCGGGGAATAAATGAGGTTGCGCGTGGATGTAATATTGGATTCAGGGTTCATAACAGAATTGTAGATGTTTTGAACCGAGTTTGCGCCTTGCTGGTTTTCGTTGCTTTCGTCATTGAAAAGGTCTCGGCCAGCAGGGCCTGCTAGCCAAGCCTGCAAGCGACGGGTTGTTTCGTCTTGCTGCTGCACAGTCCGGTTTCCACGCATCAGTGCGGCAAACAACTCAGGATCGGTAACCGCTCTAGAGATCAATTTTTCAGCACGGTCCCTGGTAAGGGTGCGCATCCAATCACGGGAGCGTGCCGACATTAAGGCTGATTCTTGAAGGCCACCAACACGACGACCAAACCAGGCGCCGACAAATCGGGCTAGCGTGTCAAGAATTCTATTAGGAATATCGCCAACAACGCCGCCAACCGACGGCAAGTTTCCGCGTGTCCGCTCAAGGGCAACAAATTCGTTTCCGATTTGCTCAAGGCGCTTTAAGTCGTCAGCACCCAGCACAGCCTCAAAAGCTCCACGCTGTTTGGGGTTTTTGAGAGCATCGACAATTACGCTGCCGCGGAATACTTCTCCTTCGGTCGTAACGCTACGGGCACGAGCCAACAAATTGTCTACAAAGGCACCTCGCAAGCCCAGCAAAGCCTTCCCAGAGGTATCCTTTGCGGCAGTGCGCCTGAGAGACACGGCAACCTCAGCGGGGTTTTCAGCCTTAAAAACTCGAGATACGTCATCCAAAAACTGCGCTAATGGGGCTCCACCAGCCGTTCGTATTTGGCTGGAAATTGTTTTTTCAAAGCCTTCTCGGCGTCCTACCTGCGCTTGCGCTGCCAACGCATCTGTCAGCCCTTGGCGGATATCTGGGTATTGCTCAAGCAAGGTTTCATTGCGCCGCATCCAAGTTTCAGCAGCTTCCGGCTTAATCCGACCCTCTGCCGTCACTACGCGATCACGCAAATCCCTTGTGAGGAAATCTTGGATAGCGGCTTTAACTTCGGGGTTTTCGCCTGTAGCAGCCACAATGCCGCGCTCAGCAACGCCTCCACGAACCCCGCCAGTCCCAATAAGGCTCGGTAGTGTCATCTCCGGATGGATGGTAAGCGCGCCGCCCGTAGTATCAATAAGCCGCCCAACAGGACCTTGCCGGAATGTTTCATTTAATTGACGCGAGAAGCTACGGGCCGCATCATAACTGTCGCCAACACCTTTCATGCTGCTCATGGCATCAAGCGTGGCGTCGGCCAATTCTCTAGCCAGCCTCGCCTGATTGCGGTCTCCAGCATCCCGAGCCCGACGCTCAATTGCAAGTAACTCAGACCTAAAACCTTGAAGTTCAATTGGAGTTTCAAGATCATTAAGACGTTCCTTGTTTTTTTTATCCAAAAAAGAACGAGCATAAGCAGGAATGTCTTGCTGTTGCGTGCGGGGAGTAGAAGAAACAATTTCATCAAACTTTGCAAACAATGGTGCGGTATCAACCTGAACATCTTGTGAAATGTCTCTCCACAATCTATTTTCTTGCGCCCTGGCAGCATCATAAGCTTTATCAAACTCGCCCCGCACGACGCGAGAGGCGTCTTCAGCAGAAGCTTTGGGATCCAACTTAGCAATACGCTCTTGAGCTCGCGCCCGCGCTTGATTAACACTTGCGGTTAAAGAATCACCAACCTGGCTACGGCGCGCTTCAAAGAACGCCTTGGTTAGCGCGGGATCGCCGCCCAATGCGCGGGCTTCATTTAGCAGTGTTGCTTGAGATGCTGCAGCCCTGTCGCTAAGTTCCTGTGCTTTAACAGCGTTAGTTTCTGCTACAGCTTTCTCCAAAGCCAAAAGACGTGGATCTCCAGTCCGTTGCGCCGGGGTCAATTCACTGACTGATGGCGTTTCCATGGCCCTTGCGGCGGATTTCGGATCTGGCACCAAGCTTTGCACCCGGTTTTGGGCGCGTGTAAGTGAACCCGCTTCGGTAAATGGCTTAGTGAGGAATCTGCCAACGGCAATGGTTGGGCCAGTGCCAGTGGCAATCTTAGCTATAGGTATTGCAACGTTTGGCGAAAGACCTCCGAGAATTTCTCCAGCAAAGCTTGCAAGTTTAGAGTCGGGTGCAGCTTCTTCCGCCGCATGCCTACCCAAGCCAGAGCCAGCGCCAGATGCTAGTTCGCCGGCCATATAAGATAGGGGGGCGGCAACAGGTGCGTTTGCAATTCTTCTACCAACAGCAGAAACTATAGGCCTAGCAGAAGAAGCAGCAAGCCGAGCAAGGCCTAATCCTGGTATCATAAAGCTAGCCGCATTACCCAAACCACTACCAATATACTCTGATATTGTTTTTGCCTCTTGACCAACTCTCGGCACCATTGGCGCCTTAATCATTTGGCCATATTTTGCAAAAAGGTTTTCAAAGCTTTCAGAGCCGCCAAAAGGTTCTTTGCTGACAGGAACCCCAAACTTGGATAAGCCCAAATTAACAAGATCTACTGGCGCGCCAAGAGTTGACGTTATTATTTGATTGAGAAATGGCGCAAGACCACCACCGCGCCCGGTTTCTGCCGAAGCACTATCTTCCGAGGCACTATCTGCCGGAGCAGCATAGGCATCCCATGGGTTTTTTGCTGTTGGAGCACTAGTTGGATTGACGGGCGCCGGCGAATAGGTATCCCATGGGTTTTTTTTGAGATCACTCATTGTCCGCCCCCCTCTGCTACAAGTGGCCAGCTACTTTCGCTCGCAGGGTCACCGCCTATAAACACACGCATTTTGCCGTTAGCGTCCGTCTGTTTGTCGCCAACACGAGGAGCAGGTGGAATGTTATTTTGTCCAGGCTGTGCTCCAGAATTGTCTTTTTTTGGGACACCCAAAATCTTCAAGAGATTACGCACTTCGTTGGCAGCCAGGATAGCCTCTTGGCGCCCTGTAGCCGGAAGATTAATGTCGGCACCCTCGCGTTCTCTTTTCGCAAGGATGGTCCTCAAGGTTGAATCAAGCGCCCTGATGTTCGCAAGAAGTGTCTGCGGGTCAGTTGATATTGAAGGATAAATGTTGATTTCGTTACGAATACGATCTTGCTCCGATACCGGAAAACGCGGGTTGTTAATAATACCGCGGATAACCTCATTTTGCATATTTAATAGTTTTTGACGACGTTCTGTAAATTCAGGTGTAACAGGATTCAAACCAATTTGGCCAAGGGTCTTCTGCAACACTTGAGCCACTGCGGGACCCACACCCGTCGTACGGGGCGTTGACGCTAGTTCCCACGCCGTAGCTTCTTGAGGATATGCCCCCGCAGGAGTCGACGCATCTGGTGTTGCTGCCCCAGCAGGAGGCGGCGCATCTGGCGCTGGTGCACCGCGATCTACGGCGACACCTGTTAAGGCACTATAAATGGTTGGCATACCAGTCACGGGATGAGGCCTAAGAACAAGGACTCCATTTACCAAGTCAGCCGCTTGTTCGAGGGAAATATTTTGGCTTTGCGCAATCTCAGCAATTTTTTTCTGTCTATCGCTTGGCTTATTACTTGCTATTGCTGCCAATTGATTTGCGCGGCGTTCTCTAGCTTCTTCTCTGTCTCTATCTTGAAGTATGCGCAACTCCTCCTTGGCGACCTGCCATGTGATCTCATTGGACTTGAGCATAGTTTGCAGCTTTTGCGCCCTTGCAGCTTTCTTTGAATCGGTGGTTGATTTCTCGAAGTCAGCCAACGCCCCGGCGGCCAGAGAAACGCTCTCCATAAAACCGCCTTTCCCGGTTTTTGTTGGAGCCCCAAAAGCAGCCGCTAGGCGGAAGTACTTCTCAGCCTGAGATGGGGCGTCCTCGTTCTTCTGGTCCAACTGACTG
>CALAPX010000102.1 GCA_937888355.1 uncultured Spartobacteria bacterium | reverse complement strand
CTGAGCGGAAATATTTTTTGAGGGATTTCATGTAAATTTATTTTCTTTTGTTGCTGTATCCTTTTATCAATCTCGAGGTCCTAGTCAATTTAATTTCGCCTAAATTTTCCCTGCCGCAACTCCCAACTCGTTTCTTCTTGCTACCGAAGTCCATGTTGACTAACGACACATTATGAAGATTCTCTCCCTCCTCATTCTCGCGTTGACTTTGTGCCTCCCCGCCCACGCCGATATTCAATCGCCTCCCGGGTCAGACTTCGGTCCCACGCGCAAGCTTGGACGTGGCCTCGCCAATCTGGCTTATGGGGCTACAGAGATCCCGTTCCAGATGGCACTCATCAACGACCTTGAAGGCAATGCTGCGGCTTGGAGCTACGGACTGATGCGAGGCACAGGGCGATCACTGGCACGTCTGGGCTATGGCATCTACGAGGTGGCCTTATTCCCCTTCCCGCTACACAACGGATCTTACCGTGCGCCGTACCGCAGTGATATCCCTTGGATCAATTCCGGGTACTCCGAATTCCCTCCCGAATTGGGATTTGAAACGCGCTACAACTATAGCCGTTTTTACCCAGATTTCTGAGAATCTCGCTACGGCAAGCAAACGTTGGCCTTCTCTGACCTTGAGGGGAATTTGGTCGGCTCGAGGATCATTCTAGGCTGTAAGCTCAAGATCTTGGGTCTTGTATTTTGTCCTTGATAGCTAAATGCTCACCCGTATCAATTGGACTTACGAAATCGGAAACTCTTCTGATGACCTAAAATTCGGAAGGCCTTACCCGAAAGCGTGACCGACTACGAGCGCATCCTGCGTGCCGCTACACGGCAATGATCTATCTTACCTGACGATCCCGCGCTGGCTAGAGGTGATGAATTCCAGTAATTTTGCGATCACCTCTGGGCCGGATTGCTCCACGGCAATTTTTTCGCAGGCCTGCTTCACATTCAGGTTCGAGCGGTAAAGCAACCGATAGGCCTCACGGAGGGCGCGCGTAGCCTCGGCTGAAATACCGCAGCGCTCCATGCCAACTTGGTTGATCCCTCTGATCTCGGCGGGATTCCCATCGGCGATCATGTAAGGCGGCACATCTTGGACTACTTTGGTACAACCGCCAATGATTGCATGCCGTCCAATCCGGCAAAACTGATGCACGCCGGAAAGCCCCCCGATGATCGCATGATCCTCGACAATCACATGGCCCGCGATCGTTCCATTGTTTGAAAAAATAACATGATCGCCGACCACGCAGTCGTGGGCCACATGTGAATAGGCAAGAAAGTTTCCTTGGCTCCCGATAATCGTCTTTGTTCCTGGTAATGTGCCCCTGTTTACGGTGCAGAATTCGCGGAAAGAGTTGTTATTTCCAATCTCCAGATACGTTGGTTCGCTCTTGTATTTCAGGTCCTGCGATCGCTGACCGATTGAGCAGTAGGGATAAATAATGTTCCCCTCCCCGATCCTCGTCGGCCCAAAGATCGTCACGTGACCGATTAATCTTGTCCCCCCGCCAATCTCAACATCGGGGCCGATATGGCAAAACGGGCCGACCTCAACCCCAGGATGCAAAATGGCGGCCGGATCGACCACGGAACTCTGATGGATAGCGGTCATTTGTCAACCAAACCGAATAACAACTGCCCCTCGGAAACCACCTCGCCATTCACCAGACAGCGACAGGAAGCTTTGCCGAGCCTTTTCTTCGCACTGGTTAACTCACATTCGATGAAAAGCGTGTCTCCAGGCATCACCGGCTTGCGGAACTTCACTTCGTCAGCACTCATGAAATACCCGATCTTCCCCTGGTTTTCAGTCTTTCGCATCATGATAATACTCGCGACCTGGGCCATTGCCTCGAGTTGTAGCACTCCAGGCATTACCGGATGGCCGGGGAAGTGTCCTTGGAAAAACGGTTCATTGATAGTTACCGCCTTTACCCCAACCGCCTTCAAATCGCCTTCAAACTCAATCACACGGTCGACCATGAGGAACGGATATCTGTGCGGCAGTGTTGCCATGATGCCATTAATATCGAGGGCCCCAGGCAATGCGGGCACAGGCTTAGTGGCTCCGGCGGCAATAGTCGCAAAACGCTCGGCAAGTTGCTTCGCCGCCTCGGTATTAATCCCGTGCCCAGGCTTCACCGCAACGATGTGTGCCTTTAAGAATCGACCGGTGAGCGACAAGTCGCCAATGATATCCAGGATCTTGTGCCGCACAAATTCGTCAGGGAACCGAAGCGGTTCCTTGCTCAACACACTGTCGCCACGGGCGACAATGGCATTTTCGAGACTTCCGCCCTTGATCAGCCCTTTATCCATAAGCGGCTTCACGTCCTCGTAGAAAACAAAAGTGCGCGCAGGAGCGATGTCCCTCTCGTAGATTTCAGGTGTGATTTCCGTGGAAAGATACTGGGTGAACCGCCCTTCGGGCCCGACCTGAGTGCAAGAAATGCGAAGTTTCGTGTCGGGCAGAATCATCAACAATGACCCATTGGACTCGATTGTCAGCGGTTCACTAATTTCAAGGTAGCGGCGCAGGGCTGACTGTTCAACAATGCCCGCTTGCTTGATCAACGCAACATAGGCCGCAGCACTGCCATCGCCGATCGGCGGCTCGTTGGCATCCATTTGAATCAAGGCATTGTCTACCCCCATCCCGGTCAAAGCCGAAATGACATGCTCAACGGTGTGGATTTTTACCATCCCTTGGACAAGCGTCGTGGCGCGCTCTACTGTTTTGACATACATCGCAGAGGCATCCACCACCGGTTCGTCAGGCAAATCAACGCGCTGGAATTTAAATCCATGACCGACTGGCGCCGGTTGCAGAGTGAGAGTGACATTTTCCCCGGTATGCAGGGCGTCGCCGGTTAGGCTGGCAGAGGATGCGAGTGTGCGTTGTTTTTCCACGATTCTTAAAATGAGATTCCTGACTGCACGCCATATCTATGCAGGAGGTCGAGATATTTTTGATTGGTTGAATACTACACGCTCAACGAATCGGCCGGGCGGCACTGCCATCAATGCAATGCATTCCTATTTTAACATTCAACGTATCGGAGTGCTTAGGACGTGTATTTAGAGAGGATTTTCCCATCTAACATCTCGATGCGTGTGGGAGAAAGCGAAGCAACGGCATCACTATGAGTAACGATAATCAACGTTGCGATTTTTTGAGAAGCAATTTTGGAGAACGTCTCGCAAACCATCGCTGCGTTCCTTGAATCCAGATTGCCGGTAGGTTCATCGGCGAGGATCAATGCGGGGCGCCCCGCCAGAGCCCGGGCAATCGCCGTGCGTTGCATCTCGCCCCCGCTTAACTGGTGCGGAAAATGCCCCGCCCGAGCTTCCAACCCAACCAGTGCCAACATTTCATCCACTCTCGCAGCTATTCCTTTCAAGGTCTCGCCACGAAGCAATAATGGAAGACCAATATTTTCCCTTACAGTCATCGCCGGCAGAAGATTGAAAAACTGGAAAATGATTCCTAGCGTATGCCGCCGATAGGATGTGAGTTCGGCCTCGCCAGCCTCGTGCAAAGGGATTCCAGCCACCTCAATTATGCCGGATGTGGGCATATCCAAACCACCCAGCAAATTCAATAATGTGCTTTTCCCGCACCCGCTGGGCCCTGTGATGGATGCAAACTCACCCTGCTCCAAATCCAACGACACTCCGTTAATTCCATATACATTCCCGGTGCCGGAGGAATAAATGCGCGTGACGTTTTTAAGGTGGACCATCAAGAAGGCGATCCTTCACATCAAATGCAACGCGATCAAGCAGACTTCGACATCCTTGGTGAAACGCCCGACCTCGTTGCGGTGGAAAAGCCGGCAGGTCTTCTGGTCCACCCAAGCAAACCGGGCGGCCCTCGCACTCTTTGGGACGGCCTCCGCGAGCTTCTCGCTTTTGAAATCGCCAACGCCGGGCAGGTCTCGCTCATCAATCGCCTCGACCGCGAGACCAGTGGCATTGTTCTGGTGGCGAAACATCCTGCCGCCGCACGAGCCGCCGCCATGGCCATGCAGCATGGCCTTATCCATAAAACTTACCTCGCACTCGTCCACGGCCATCCGGAGTGGGAGACCCGCCGCACCGATGCCCCGATCCTCCGGCAAGGAGAGGCTGCCCCGACCAACATCTACCTAAAACGCATGGTCCACCCCCTAGGCGCTGCCGCAACTACACTTTTTCGTGTGCTCAAGCGAACAAACGGCGCGACTGGACCCCTGTCGTTACTTGAAGCGCACCCGCTGACCGGGCGCACCCACCAGATCAGAGTCCATGCAGCGCATCTTGGCCATCCTATCCTAGGAGACAAAATCTATGGCCCGTCCGAGGAATGCTACCTGGAATTCATCCGTACCGGCTGGACTCCCGCCCTAGCATCACGCCTTTTCCTAGACAGGCACGCCCTACATTCCTCAGGCCTTTCGTTGGATTGGGAGGGAAGAAGACTTTCGTGGGAATCCCCCCTCCCCGCGGAAATCGCAGCATTCCTTGATTGATGCTCAACGACCAAGAAGCAATCCCGATGCCTTGTGCCATGTTTCCTCCCACTCCAGCCCGGGCACCGAGTCGGCCACGATTCCAGCACCTACATGAAAATGTGCATGCTCCCGTTCAAATATAGCTGTCCGGATAGCTATCGAGAACTGGCTTGTTCCATCACAACCAAAATACCCGATCGCCCCAGTGTAAATCCCTCGGGGCACCGGCTCGAGCTCGGCGATGATTTCCATGGCTCTCTTCTTTGGAGCCCCTGTGATCGACCCTCCTGGAAAACACTCCTGCAGGGCTTGCACATGGGATACGTCCTCCCGCAGCCTCCCCCGCACCGTCGAGACCAGATGAAACACTTGGCGAAAAGCCTCAAGTTGCAGTAGCGCCGGAACCTCCACGCTTCCATACTCACATACGCGCCCTAAATCGTTGCGCTCGAGATCGGTAATCATCGTCAACTCGGCGATTTCCTTCGGGGAATTCACCAACTCGCTGGAATTTGTCCGGTCCCTTTCGTCATCCGTTGCCCGAGGCCTAGTTCCTTTGATCGGACGGGTCAGGATGTCCCTCCCGCACATGTTTAGAAAACACTCCGGTGATGCTGAAACCACCTTGACCCCACCCCCGTCCATATACGCAGCGTGCGGCGCAGGGGAGTATTGGCGTAACAACTCATAATACTGCCAAGCGTTAAAGTTCCCGGATGCAGTGAATCGATGACTTAAGCACACCTGATAAATATCCCCGGCAGCAATATACTCTTGAGCCTTCACAGCCATTGCCACAAACTCATCCCTCCCAGTTTCAGCCTTGAACAGCGGCGAATACAACTCCGCCTCGCCTGTTTCCTCGAACAATCCGGGCGCGACATCCCACTCCCCGGAATCATGGAAAAACCGGTGGACCTGATGATAAAAACCAAACCGATATCCTCCTTCATACGCCACCCAACCGAATACTGAACCGTTGCGATACTGACGCCATCGCAAGACCTCTGCCTCAAGCCGTTTCCAATCCCTCCCCTCCATCACAAAATCAGGCTCGCACGCAAGCAATGAGACCGCCCCAGGCCCGGACAATACAGAGTCCAGAAAAACAAATCCTTCTCTACGCCTCATCGCTCGTGCAGCTTCCAATGGGCCACAGGTCGGTGTTGCAGTAGTTGGATTCATGAACTTGCCAAGTCATCCCAAAATTGATGTCATTTCAAGCGCGCGCCACGCGCTTCTTTCGATCGATGCGATATTTCACTTTACTCTGCACCCTTCTATTCCCACTGAGCGCGATCGCTCAACCCGGCCCGGAAGACCTCACCAATTCATCGCCACTCGAAGGCGAGGTGGAATTCCCTGCCACAATTGAAGCTGATCCTTCGGAACCAATCTTAGAAGCCAGCATTGAAGAGGGAGAGCCTGCCGCTTCTCCGGAAGCAGGAAACATTCCAGCTGCCATTCAAATTTCTGATCAGGATTATCTTCTCTTACCTGAAGAACCCTCTGCCATCGAATCCGAAAACGCCCTCTCCGGCGAGGTCATCCCTTCCGAGGAAATACTCCTCGAGCCCATGGAGTTTGAGGATCTCCCTCCACCTCCCATTGACCCACGCGCCTTGGCGGCCTCCAGTGAAGCCGAGGAACGCAGGCTCAAAATCCGCTACAAACAAGCCCGACTCAAAGCCGAGAAGAATCCTGCGCTCATTGCCCTGCTCGACAAAGCAAAAACCGCTCGCACTTTCGAAGGTGAACGCGCCTCTTATCGCGCCTACTACCGTGACCTTTTTCGCATCATGAGGAACCTCGACTCCAGCATCGTCAAACAATGCGATCTGATGGAGGAAACCTACTTAAACCGCCTTACCCAAACACTCATCGAGCCGACAATTCCCCTCGAACCCCCACCAAAACCTGAACTCCTCGCCAACTAAACCTGCTAACCACCCAGCCCACTTTGCCTGCCATTTCAATGAATCTTTCCTCCTGTCCGGAAATGAAAATCTTTACAGGCAATGCCCACCCGGCACTTGCCAAGGACATCTGCTCCTATCTGGATGTCGAACTCGGAGACGCCACTGTCAGTTCATTCCCAGATGGCGAAACCTTCGTTAAAATCAACGACAACATTCGCGGCCGCGACGTCTTTATTATCCAGCCAACCTGCCCCCCCACCAATCAGAATCTCATGGAGTTGCTGATTCTCGTGGATGCTGCGCGGCGAGCCAGTGCTGCCCGCATTACTGCTGTTATTCCGTTCTTCGGGTATGCACGCCAAGACCGCAAAGATCAGCCCCGTGTCCCCATCACCGCAAAGCTTGTTGCGAACATCCTAGTCGCATCGGGCGTCAATCGTGTCCTCACCATGGACTTGCACGCCCAACAACTGCAGGGGTTTTTTGACATTCCCGTTGACCACTTGCATGCCATGCCAGTGATGGTTGAATACATAAGGGCTCTAAACATCCAGAACCTCATCGTTGTTTCGCCGGATATTGGTGGCGTTAAAATGGCCTCCGCCTACGCATCCGCCCTGGGCACGCGCCTTGCAATCGTAGTCAAACAACGCAAAAGTGCTACCGAGACCGAGGCATCACATATCATCGGCGAAGTAGAAGGAAAAAATATTCTGATTGTGGACGACCTCACCGAAACCGCCGGGACGATCACCAGCGCGGCACGAATCCTCCGCGAAAATGGAGCCCTCGATATTTATGCTAGCATTTCACACACCATCCTGACAGATTTAGCTGTTGAGCGGTTGAAGGGTTCCGACCTCAAGGAATTGATCACCACAAACAGCGTCCCTGCCCGCCCTGAGAATGGCGGCAGAGTGTCCTATCAATCTGTCGCCAGTCTGCTTGGCGAGGGTATCAAACGCATCCACGATGATGAATCCGTAAGTTCGCTCTTCGAAGTCAAACCAAACAAGTAATACCCAAGACCATGGCCAATAACGTCAAACTCACCGCCCTCACCCGTACCGAAAGCGGTCGCAATGCTGTCAAACGCGTTCGTTCCCGCGGAGCGGTTCCTGCAGTCATCTACGGCTCCCGCCAAACTTCGGCGAATCTCGAAGTCAATCGCCGCGATCTTGAGGTGCTACTCTCCCGCGCCGTCGGAGAAAACATCCTTGTTGATCTAGAAATCAAGGATGGCGAATCCAGCAAAAATCAACTCTCACTCATTCAAGAGGTGCAGCATCATGCCGTCCGCCGGGAGATTCTCCACGTGGACTTCCAAGCTGTTTCCATGTCAGAAGAAATCACCGCTGAGATTGCTCTCGAACACACCGGCGAAGCTGATGGCGTGAAAAACCATGGCGGCCTCCTTGAGCAAAATATCCGCTCGATGGAAATTCGGTGCCTTCCAAAAAACCTTCCTGAGTTGATCAAGATTGATGTTTCCCACCTCAAGGTCGGTGAAGCAATTCACATCCGCGACATCGCGCTTCCCGAGGGCGTCACCTCCACCGCCGACCCGGACCTTACAGTCATCATCATCGCCGAACCGAAGGTCTCAGCCGCCGAAACCAAGCCTGCTGCGGCAGGCAAAGAAGCCAAGAAATAATCAGGCTTCCCGCTCGTGCTCAATACTGCGGCATTCCGGCTTGTTGCCTGCCTGGGAAACCCTGGCGCGCAATATTCCGGAACCCGTCATAACATCGGATTCCAAATTGCCGATGAGCTTGCCCGCAGGTCACTCTGCGAGTTTCATGTTGATTCTAAGTGGAATTCTGAAACCGCCCAAACCGGGGGCCGCACACTCATGAAGCCTCAAACCTTTATGAATCTAAGCGGCGAGGCGGTGTGTGAGTTTGCACGCTATTTCCGGATCACCCCACAAGAGGTTCTTGTCATCTTCGATGACATTTCTCTACCTCTCGGCAATGTACGCATCCGCAAATCAGGCAGCGCCGGAGGGCATAATGGGCTCGAGTCGATTCTTGTCCACTTCGGCACAGAGGCAGTTCCTCGCCTTCGTGTTGGCATTGGAGCCCCTGGAAAGACATCCTTACCCGATCACGTCCTCGGCCGCTTTGAAAAAGATGAACTTCCCCTTGTCGAAGAAGCTGTTCTTCGCGCGGCTGATGCCTTTGAATACGCAAACGCTCGCGGCATCGATGCCGCTATGAACCAATTCAACCAAAAACCACAGGAACCATGAATAGATACGAAGCACTGATCGCCCTCAATACACAGGGCAAAGAGGAAACCATCAAAGACACCATCGAACGCGTTGAGAAAATCCTTCAGGCAGAAGGCGCCGCCCTTGAGCAAGTCCAACGCCTTGAAAAGCGCGAACTCGCTTACGAAAGTGAACACGTCAACAGCGCTTACTATGTCAATTATATTTTTGAAGCAGCTCCAGATGCCATCGAAAAGATGCGCTTGAAACTTAAGCTGGAAGCCGATGTCCTTCTACAAAACTACATGAAACTTGCCCCACGCAAGGAAGTTGCCGCAGCGTAAACCCCCACTGATCAACCCGTTATGGCCAACGTCAATAAAGTCATCCTAATTGGGAACGTTACCCGCGATCCTGAAGTCAAATTCACCTCCAAGGGCAGCGCCGTTACGGATATTGGCTTGGCCATTAACCGGACCTATACGATCGACAGCGGTGAGAAACGAGAGGAAACCACTTTTGTTGATGTGGAACTCTGGGGCCGCCTCGCCGAGATTGCTGGCGAATATGCAAAAAAAGGACGCCCGATTTATATCGAAGGGCGCCTCCGCATGGACACTTGGGAAGATAAAACCAGCGGCCAAAAACGTAGCCGCATGAAAGTTGTTGGCGAAAACCTTCAACTGCTTGGTTCCCGTTCAGATGGAGCCCCCCGTTCGTCAGATGGCGTGGATTCCCCTGACGCTCCAGCTCCACGATCGAGCACACCAGCGCGCCGCCCGACAACTCCGCCGCCAGCAGAACTCGAAGACGACGATATTCCATTTTAAGGTTAACTAAGATGCCTTCCTTGATATCCGCGCAACCTCCTTCTAATGCATTCCAAGCCCCCTGCGGGGACCTTGGAATCATGAAATAAACATGGGCGGCATCCTGCTTCTCGGCAAGGATCCAGCTCCTATCAAGCTCATCCAAGCTGCAGTTGCCGGCTCTGATATTGTCGTGAGCCATGCCTCCGATTGGTTCTCCGGACTTCAGAAGTCAATCTCCCAACCTCCTGCAGTGATTGTCATCGGCCCCGACATTGCCGCCTCGGATATCCGCTTATTGATGGAGCGCACCAAATCTGATGATGCCTTAAAGAGCATCCCCTTTGTGCTTCTCGTTGCAACAGCCTACCGTGAAATTATCCTCGATTTCATTAAGATCGGCGTTCGTTCTTATATTGTTATTCCCTGCCAAGTGTCGGCATTGCGCAATCGACTTGCCTGCCATATTCCTGCCATTTCCGATAATGCCTCCGCTACCCCTCAACCTCCTGCAAAAAGCGTTGGCGCTCGCCTTCGGCAACGGATGGAGCGAAAGCAAATGCAGGATCTCCAGGGAAGCCTCCACACGCCTGATCCCGCTCCTTCATTCCCCTCAATCCTCCTTGTGGAACAAATTTTTGTAGAAAATTTTGGCCTCACTGTACGAGACACTGAGCGTCATGTCTCACTCTACGAAAAAATTGATGATTTGAAACTTCGCTTGGGTGGCAGCAATTCCCATCTCGTTGGGGTTGTTATTCAACTTTTATCCATGGGGAAGGTCAGGATTGGGTTCCGAGAAAAAACCGAGCGCTTGAGCCTTGCCGATCCAAAAATGGTTATGAGCAGGGACAAAGCTGTTTCCCTCATCGACTCCTACCTTGCAGTATTGGAAAAGGACTCGACCGACCAGGAACCCAACCCGAAAACCTGCAGACTCATCGTGCGATAACCGGCCCCTCAATCGGCCTCTTATCCATACCTTCGAACCCGGTTGCAGTCTGCGTAGCGCCACGACTAATCTCGATCCATGTCTGATTCTGATCTCACCCCTCCCCCTGCTGATTCACTGGACTCAACTTTTGAGATTTCACTTCGTCCTCCCTTATTTGAGGAGTTCACCGGACAGGATAAGACTGTCGAGCGACTCAAAGTGATGGTCGATGCCGCCAAGGTTCGCGGAGACACACTGCAGCACATTCTTCTTAGCGGGCCTCCGGGCCTTGGAAAAACCACCTTGGCTTACATCATAGGCAATGCCATGGGCTCCGAAGTCCGCACTACCAGCGGACCAATGATCGAAAAAGCAGGAGATCTTGCCGGGCTCTTAACAAATATAGAACGCGGCGGCGTTCTCTTCATCGATGAAATCCACCGCCTTCAACCTGCCATTGAGGAGTATCTCTACCCGGCTATGGAGGACTTCAAACTCGATATTGTTATCGATCAAGGCCCCAGCGCACGCACCGTGCGCCTCAACCTTGCCCCCTTCACTCTGATCGGAGCCACAACCCGTTCTGGAATGATTAGTGACCCGCTCCGCTCCCGATTTGGAATGAACTGCCGCTTGGACTACTACTCGTCCGAGCACCTCGCTTCGATCATTTCCCGTAGTGCAGGCCTTCTCGATACCCCAATGGAGACTGGCGCCGATCTAGAAATTGCGATGCGGGCCCGTGGCACGCCCCGTATTGCTAACAATCTTTTGAGATGGGTTCGCGACTACGCGCTGGTTAGAGCCAGTGGCACCATCACTCCCAAGGTTGCAGATGAAGCTCTCACCATGCTCGACATTGATGCGGATGGCTTCGACGAAATGGATAAACGCATTCTTGAAGCGATGATCAGTCTTTTTGATGGTGGCCCTGTTGGCGTCAGCAGCCTGGCTGTGGCGATTGGCGAGGAGGCTGGCACTATTGAAGAGGTGCATGAACCCTACCTTATTATGCAAGGCTACATCAAACGAACCCCCCAAGGCAGGGTAGCCATGCCAAAAGCTTTTCGTAAGATCGGCCTCGAACCCCCCGCTTCTAGTGTCAGCCCGCAATCCGATCTCTTCGGAAAATAGTCACCTCCGTGGCAACGGCCTGCATTCCCTGTCCACTGCGAGCTGATCAAATTTATAGAGTCCCGGAGGTAAATCTTACACCAAAACGGGTGGCTGGGCTGGAGAGGATTGATTTTCTAATCCAATCGTTAGTGAAAGATATCTTTTCGTGAGGCACGGGTTTTGCGATTGCTCCGTGCAATGAATAGCGTGCAGATACGTGTGCCAGCAACCACCGCAAATTTGGGTCCGGGCTTTGATGCCATGGGCATCGCCCTGCGACTTTATAATACTACCACCATCCGACGCGGGCGCGGACCAGATCCCGGCGAAATGGCGAAAGCCGCCGGCGATCTTTTTTTTGAGCGCGCAGCCACCAAACCTTTCGCCTTCTCATGGAGCGTGGAGGGAAATGTCCCACGATCCCGCGGACTGGGCAGCAGCGTAACCATCCGACTTGGAATTCTGCATGGGCTCAACGCCCTTGCAGGAAAGCCCCTCACACGTCGCTCCCTCTTCGAATTATGTGCCCTGCTCGAAGGCCACCCGGACAACGCTGCTCCTGCGGCATTTGGCGGCTTCTGCATCTCACCACACAGCGGCCCAACCCAACGCTACCCGGTGGGGACCAATGCCGCCTTCGTACTCCTCATTCCCGCAATGGAACTTGAAACTGCTGTGGCACGAGATGTCCTTCCAGCACAAATCCCGCTGCGCGAAGCGGTCCTTTCGGCGGGAAATGCCGCAGCCATCGCTGGAGCATTCGCCAGTGGAGACTACAGAAAACTCTCAGGGTGCTTTGGTGACCGCCTTCACCAACCCTACCGAGCTAAGCTCATGCCCTACTTGGATTCAGTAATCGATGCCGGGACCAAAGCCGGGGCGCTCGGCGGTTGGCTTAGTGGCGCAGGCTCGACAGTTGCCTGCCTAACCGTAAAGAATCCAGTGCGCGTCGCCAATGCCATGGCCGCAGCCTGCGGCATCGATGCATGGGCGATTGTTGTCAGATCTGACAATTCTGGCGTTAGAGAAATGCCCAGTCAGCACTGATTATTTCGAACATATCAGGGCGCTGAGACCCAGCCGAACTCAAGCAACTGGTTTGATCCATAAAATCAAATATCTCTAGCTGAAGTCTGTTTTGGGGTTATTGGTCCTCTCAGCGTTACTCCTTTCATGCGCAACTTCTCGAACCCGATTACCCCCACTCCTACAGCCACACAGGCTAGCTCCAAGCCCCCGGAATCCAGAACCTGACGCTCGTTGTGGCATGTCCACACAAACTGCCCGACACACAATACCGACACAAAAATCAATGTCGCCTTACGGCCGATGATCCCTGCTAGAAATGCTCCCAAGGGAGCACCAAGCGCCACAACTGGCGCCGCGGCTAGCCATTTTTCATAGACTCGCTGCTGAAGGTCGCCGATTCCTGCCTTGACGGCAATCCCTAGCACCGAATTAAAGACCATGATCAGCACGGACGTGGGAATTGCGATTCGCGGATCAGCGCGCCACAAGAGAACAAGAGCAGCATAGAGAAGCATTCCACACCTACTCCAGTGACAGAAACAATCGTCGCCCCCACCAGCGCTCCTATTCAAAAGTCCCAGCCCTCATTGAATTCCGACATCCCGGATTGTCGGGATATTTCCCCAAACCGTATCAGGTGAATGACTCCAAAGGCCGTCCACAGGATTGCGAAGACCCTTTTAATCCAAAATTCCGGAATGCACGGGGCAAGCCATAAAATGCCAAGCGGTGTTCCAATTGCAGAACTGAGGAGTGCCCCTAAAAGCATCGTGCCAGCAAGGGGCGTTCTCCGGCATAGGATAAAAATCGAGGCGCTCGTCATGCCTATGGATTGAATAGCAAAACTGAAATCCCTTCCGAGCGATGCTGGAAGGTCAAAAAATAAAACTACCATGGGAAAGGCGACAGTCCCGCCTCCCATGGGGGTCGAGCCCCCGACATAACTCCCAAAGACCATTGTAAGCGCGATCGGCCACTGGCGAGCAATCCCCCCCAACCCCCGAGCATTGCACCAGCCACACCCAGACCACATGGAACGCCATCAAACTGACAAACTAAATCCATAGATGAGTCATGCGTCCTTTTGAGAGTGGCACGGGCTTATCC
>CALAPX010000101.1 GCA_937888355.1 uncultured Spartobacteria bacterium | reverse complement strand
TGTTAAATAATTTTCCGCCACCTCCATCCGCGCGCATTCCGCGAAGTGATTGCCCCGGGAATGCCTACGCCCTATAAGAAACCAGTACCCATGGATTTCCAGCGCTTGATTTCCCTTCCACCAGCGATGGCGGAGTATTTTCCCATTACCGATGAAGGCCGCCCATGGTTCGCGGCATGCGATCCTCCGGGCGGAAAACTCGGATCAGGCGGAGGCGTCGCCCACCTTCTTGCTTCGGCATGGCGCGCTTCTGGAACCGGCCAACTCTTTGAGGAGTGGTGCGACTCTGGGCTGAAACTTTCCCTTATGGCCGGTGGCCAGAGTCGCCGCCTCCCAGCCTATGCCGCCACGGGCAAAATCCTGATGCCCTTTCCCGCCCTTCGATGGGGGGATGGCCAGCGCCTTGATCAGACACTCTTGGATATCCAACTGCCGGGCTACCGCCAAATTGCTGATGCGGCCCCCTCCTCGAGTCGCGTCATGGTGGCGAGCGGTGATGTGCTTCTGCGCTTTCCGCTAAAGCTACCCGCCATGCCCGAAGCCGATGTTATTGGACTTGGCATGTGGGTCGATGCGGCAACGGCTTCTCACTTTGGCGTTTTCTTTACCCGGCGAGAATCCCCCGAAAAACTCGCTTTTTTTCTTCAAAAACCCGAATCCCCCGAAATCTCACGTCTCGCTGCGGACCACCTGTTCCTTGTGGATACCGGCCTATGGCTTCTAAGCGCCCGCGCTGTTTCAGTGTTATTTAAAAAATGTGGTTGGGACACGAAGCGCCAAGATTTTAAAAATAGTACACCTGATTTTCACGAACTCTATGCAGGGATGGGCCCATGTCTCGGCAGTGATCCGGCAGAATATGACGATGATGTCTCCTCCCTGACCTGCGCTGTCGTCCCTCTTCCCGAGGCGGAATTTTATCACTTTGGGACAAGCCGGCAGATGATCGATTCCGTCTCGGCACTCCAAAACCGCACACTCGACCAACTAGCCCAGTCACCGCTACCCCTCAAACCGCATCCTGACATGTACGTGTTGAATTCGGAGTTCACTTTCGCCACGCGCTCGCCAGAAAACAAACCTGTCTGGGTGGAAAACTGCACTTTGTCTGACGACATGGTGCTTTCATCGGGTAATGTGCTCACCAACATCCCTGCTGGAATCGGAGCATTCCAAGTTCCTGTAGGTACCTGTATCGACACCCCGCCGATCGGGGTATCGGGGTTCGCTATTCGCGTCTACGGCATCGACGATTCCTTCAAGGGTGCCATTGGAAATGCCGGCACGCTGTTTCTCGGTGCCCCAGTCACCGAGTGGTTAACCCGCCGGGGATTACTGATTGAAGAATGCGGCATCCCTGGGACAGTGGACATTCAAAACGCCCGACTCTTTCCAGTCCTGGAACCCGATGCTCCGATAGCACGGATCATCGAGTGGATGACGTTGGCAAATCCCCCCACCGACTCCACCCTTGCCACCCTATGGCTTGAGAGCGAGCGTCTTTCTGCGCAAGAAATCACCGAACGGTTTTCGCCTTCACGGCTTCTCCAGACACGTCGCTCCAATATTTCCGCCGCAACACCAAGATTTTTTAAGCATCGTCACAGGAATGCCTTCCCGCGGTTGGATCTCGAAAATGCTGCCGGCTTTTATGCGATGGGATCCGCTCCACTTCCCCAGCTCGTGCCTGCTCAATCCTTGGAATCAGTCTCAGAATCCATGTTCAGCGCCCGCATTGCCTTTCATCGCGGAGACACAACCTCTGCCGATTCTTATGAAGGAGAGGCTTTTAAGAACCTATCGAAAATTCTTACCTCCTCAAATTCAGCATCTCCAGTTGCCCCGCATTGCAGTGCCGTGGAGGATCAAATCATCTGGGGACGCAGCCCGATTCGCGTGGATCTGGCTGGCGGCTGGACGGATACCCCTCCCTACTGCCTTAAACACGGGGGCGCAGTGGTAAATGTGGCACTCGAGCTCAATGACCAACCACCAATCCAAGTATTTGCCAGAGCGACCAAGGAACGCCATCTGGTGATTCGCTCGATCGATCTCGGAGCCGAAACCCACATTCGCTCGTTTGTCGAATTGGAAGACTTCACAAAAGTCGGAGCGGAGTTTTCTCTCGCAAAAGCGGCCCTTGCTCTTGCCGGCTTCCACCCCCGCTTCAGTAGCCACACATCTGCGCGCACGCTCGAGGATTTACTAAAGGCTTTTGGCGGAGGGCTTGAACTTTCGATGCTCGCGGCAACTCCAAAGGGGTCCGGCCTTGGCACCAGCAGCATTCTTTCGGCAACGATCCTGGGCACACTTTCCGATGTTTGTGGGCTTGCTTGGGACCGCGATGCCATCACCGCGCGCACCCTCGTGCTGGAGCAACTCCTGACCACGGGCGGCGGATGGCAGGACCAGGCGGGTGGCCTCCATCGTGGACTCAAAATGATCGAATCCATGCCGGGCCTTGTTCAGCAGACCCACATTCGGTGGCTTCCTGAATACATGCTCCAAGAGGCAATCGCCAATGGCACTGCCTTACTCTATTACACAGGCATTACTCGTGTGGCGAAATCCATCCTCCAAGACATTGTACGCGGCATGTTCCTCAACCGCTCGAACACGCTCTCTCTGCTCAACGAGATCCACTCCCATGCCCGCGACTCGTTCGACAACCTTCAACGTGCATCGTGGTCTGATCTTTGTTCGATCGTCCGCCGCAGTTGGGATCTTAATTGCACACTGGACTCCGGAACCAACCCGCCTGCTGTTCAGGAAATCCTCTCGCGTGTTTCGGATTGGACCGCGGCAGCGAAGCTCCCCGGCGCTGGCGGAGGCGGCTACCTTTTGCTTCTCGCAAAGGATCCCGGAGCCGCCGCCAGAATACGACACGAACTCGTCTCGAACCCTCCAAATCCCCGCTCACGCTTTGTCCGCATGTCGATCTCTACTACAGGGCTCCAAGTCACCCGGAGTTGATTGATTGACCTCCGTTCAGTGGTAATAGGGAAACCCTCCCTCCGGCACCATCAACCGGTATCTTGGTTGCAAAAATGCCACAAGATCGATCATTTGCCGCACCGTCATCATGTTGTTAAACGCAGGCATGGGAGAAATTTTTTCCTCCTCGAGTTGCCCTTTGTATTTCCCGCTGATGACATGCGAAGGGTTGATCACCGATGTAACGAGCTCACCATAGGTCTTGATCCTGGGTGACTCCCCTCCGAGGTGAATATTGAACTCCACCGGGGGCGGAAGGTCTACCCCCTCAACTGTGTGGCACGTATTACACTCGAGAGACAAAAACACCTGCTTCCCGGCAATAACATCGCCATCAGGCAAACGAAATCCGCGCGCGGATTTTGGATTGTCGCAAGCAGCAAGAAGAACAAGAGCAACTGTGGTTACCAATGTGGTTGAGATGTGAGTTTTCATGGGGTGTCTAGTGAATC
>CALAPX010000100.1 GCA_937888355.1 uncultured Spartobacteria bacterium | reverse complement strand
TTCGAGGAGGATCCTCAACTCGAAGTCGCGGTCGGCAGCCGATATACCGGCCAAGGTGGAGGGACGGGCGATTTGTCGAAATTGCGCGTGTTCGTCAGCCGCTTTGCCACGAAAATTGGTTCGATCATTCGAAAAACACCTCTAACCGACCCGATGAGCGGATTTTTCGCCATCCGGCGCGAGGTTTTTGAGGAGACTGTCCGCTCAATGACTGGAAAGGGGTTCAAAATCCTCCTTGATATCGTCCTCTCCGCTGGGCGTCCCCTGCGTGTCCGCGAGTTTCCCTACGAGTTCCGCACCCGCCAGCATGGGGAAAGTAAACTCGATATCGTTGTTGCCTTTGAATATCTCTACCTTCTGGCGGACAAAATCTTCGGACGGTTCTTGCCGGTGCGCTTTGTTCTTTATGTCCTGGCTGGATTGAGTGGGCTCGTCCTCCATGTTGGCGTCCTCGGGATCCTCCATCAAATCCTCACCATCCCGTTCGTCACGGCACAGATTGCCGCGACCCTGACCGCGATGGTCTCTAATTTCCTGGTGAACAATTCCGTTACTTTCCGCCAGCAACGCCTTAAGGGCGGCATTCTTCTGCCCGGTCTCCTTGCCTACATGATCATCTGCGGCATTGGGGCAGTGGTCAACGTTCAGGCGGCGGAATACCTTTACGCCAACCAAATCCCTTGGTGGTTCGCCGGCACTGCCGGCGCACTTGTCGGCGCGGTATGGAATTACGCTGTCTCGACGCAAATCGTCTGGACATGGCTGCCAGGAATACTACGACACTCTCGAAAAACCTGACGTCACATCATGGATTTCATCGATCTCAAAACCCAATACCGAAAATTCCAACCCGACATCCTCGCTCGCATCAACTCTGTTCTGGAACACGGTCGATTCATCATGGGGCCAGAGATCGAGGAACTTGAAGCCACCCTTGCGGACTACCTCGGGTGCAAGAATGCCATTACGGTTGCCAGCGGCACAGATAGTTTGGAAATTGCCCTTCGCGCCTTGGAAATCGGGCCCGGCGACGAGGTTCTCACTGTGCCCTTCACGTGGATCAGCACCGCTGAGGTCATCCTGCAAGTTGGCGCCAAGCCGGTATTCGTGGATATCGACCCACTGGATTTCAACATCGCTGTGGACCGGATCGAGGCCTCAATCACTCCTGCCACCAAAGCTCTCCTGCCGGTCAGTCTCTTTGGCCAGATGCCTAACTACGACGCAATCAATGCCATCGCCCAAAAATACGGCATCACCGTCATCGAGGATGCCGCCCAGAGCTTCGGCGCCACCCGTCATGGGCGAAAAAGCGGCAACGTCACGACGATTGCCAGCACAAGCTTCTACCCCGCCAAACCTCTCGGATGCTACGGCGAGGGCGGTGCGCTGTTCACCAACGACGACGACTTTGCGGCAAAAATGCGCGCCATCCGCACGCACGGAGGCATCCGCCGCCACTTCCACGACCTCGTGGGAATGAACGGCCGTTTCGACACCCTCCAGGCCGCCATCATGCTCGCGAAATGGCCTGGCTTTGCTGAAGAGGTCGAGGCCCGCCACCGACTTGGCGCGCGCTACACTGAAGCCTTGCGAGATATTTGTGAAACCCCCGCCGTGCGCGAAGGCAACACCCACGTGTACGCCCAGTACACCATTCGCGTGCCGGACCGCGACGCCTTGGCGGAAAAATTGAAAGCGGATGGCATCCCGAGCGCAGTTTACTACCCAAAATGCCTCCACGAACAACCTGTCTTCGCACCTCTGGGATATGCTTACGGGGACTTTCCCGAGGCAGAAGCGGCTTCCCGCGAAGTACTCAGCCTTCCTTTGAATCCCTATTTGACGGATTCCGAGCAGGCTCAAGTCATCAACGCGGTGCGCAAGGCACTTTCCTGACTTTATCGCCACTCGTGTTTTGGATACCGGCGCTGCAGCTGGTTTTTCAACTCGGGATAGGTATCGGCCCAAAAAGTCCGCAGGCTTCGTGTCACCTGTACCGGTCGTTGATTGGGCGCGAGTACGTGTAACGTAAGCGCGTGCCTTCCCATGGCGATTTTGATGTCATCCTCGACACCATAGAGATCCTGAATGCGGGCTGAAAAATGGGGTTCAGCCGTCTCGCTGTAAATGACCTTCGCCCTCCTCCCGCCGGGAAGCTCAACCCTCTCAGGGGCGTGCTTTTCCACCGCATGGATTTGGTGCGGTTCCAGAAGATTTCTGGCATACGGCAACACAGGCAGGTCCTTGATATCACGATAGCAAACCGCACCCTCGCATCCTAAAAGAAGAATGTGATTCCGTTCATCAGCACCAAACTCGGGCAATACCAGCTCAGGACAAAGACGCCTCAAGAAATTCACACGGCATATCCATTGCTCCACGGCATCGTCCCAGCCATTTAACCTCAACTCGCCCGCTAGGACCTGGTCGGCAAGACAGATGGCAGTTTGGGGTCCAGGCACGGCATCCCGATCCTTGCTCTCCAGCACCAGATCGCGAAACACCTTCTCTCGCCGTACCACAACACGGTTCTGGCTTTTATCAAAGAAATGCTCGGAGCGTTCGGTGAAATCCTCGGGGAACACCTCGCGCAACCACTCTTCGTTGATCTCGGTGGCGATACTTAGCAGCACCTTTGCATCGCCATCCCTCCCCTCCACCTCCGAAATCTCGGCTACCACAAGCAACCGGGCTCCACTAGCCATACTCTGCCGTGACAACACGCCACGCCGCCCATGGACAAGATCACAAACCAGCGTTCCTGCGCTTTTGCGTACCGCAACCTGATCCGCAAAACCGGCCAACACACACTTCGCCAAAGCATCGCCAGTTGGCTCGATAGAATCCTCGATATCCAATGCCTCGCCATGCGCGATATCAAGAAACTGATCGTAAAGCTTCGCGACCTGCCTGGCGGAGTCGGCATGAATCCCAAGCGCACGGCATTCGTTGATCCGAAACCCCTGACGCCTCGCCCACTCGAACACACGCATCAGCAGCAAAAAGTCCGATGTTCCACCCCCAAAAACCTCTGCGCGTTCATCCTCGATCCGCTTGTCAACACGCAACAACATCGAACGGGTTTGCGTGATCGCGGCGACCAATGCTGCTGCGCGCACACAGCCGAGTTTTCCGGCATCTAAAAACATGCGCGCATATCTCGGATGCACCGGAAACTGAAGCATGAGACGCCCAGGCTCGGTAATCTCACCACGAGAATCAAGAGCCCCAAGGTCTCTTAAGAGCAATCCGGCGCGATCGATTGCCTTTTCATCAGGCACTTCAATCCAACGAAATGCCTTCAAATCCCGCACTCCTGCGGCCTTGAGGGTCAAAAGAGTCTCAGCTAAATCCAATCGCTTGATTTCAGGCACCTCGCGAAGTGGACGTCTCGCATGGTCCCGCTCTGTCCAAAGCCTCACACAGACGCCTGGAGCGGTCCGCCCCGCACGTCCCGCACGTTGTGCCGCAGAGGCAGCGCTGATTTTTTCGATGTAGAGGGTGTTGATACCTCGATTCGCATCATAGCGGGCAATCCTCGCCAACCCGCAGTCGACCACCAGTGTTACCCCGTCAATCGTCAGTGAGGTTTCCGCAACATTTGTGGAGACGATGATCTTGCGTTGAGAAGATCCGCCGACTGCCTTGTCCTGCTCGGCTGCAGGCAATTCACCATGCAATGGCAATACCGCCACCCCGCCGCCAAGACGCGCCTCCAGTTCGCGGATTGTTCGCTGAATCTCGTACGCGCCAGGCATAAAAACCAAAACATCACCCTCCGTCCTGTTGATACGCGCCATCACAGCATCTGCTGCCAATTCCCAGACCGGATCGTTCTTTGGCTCGTGGCTAGAAAATTCAATCTCAACCGGAAAAACCCGACCCTCCGAGCGCAATGAAACAGCCGGAGCCATGTAATCAGAGAGCCCTGCCCCATCGAGCGTGGCGCTCATGACCACGATTCGCAGATCGGGACGCAATGACTCCTGTAGATCTAACGCGCGTGCGAGCGTGACATCACCATACAAATGCCTCTCGTGGAACTCATCGAACACGACCGAGGAAACCCCATGCAATTGTGGGTCCGCTAGCATCCTTCGTAATAAAATCCCCTCTGTTACATAGAGGATGCGTGTTTCGCTCGAAGACACATTGTCCAATCGAATCCGATATCCGACTTCGTCTCCGAGCCTTCCCTCACGCTCCTCTGCGACCCTTTTCGCAAGCATGCGAGCAGCCAAGCGCCGTGGCTGCAATACAACACACATTCCATCGCCAAGCACTCCACCATCTAGAAGAATCTGCGGGACTTGAGTGGATTTACCTGACCCGGTGGGGGCTTCAAGAATCAACCTGTTCCCCTTCCTCATGGCGCAAACGATCTCTTCATCGAGATCGTAAATCGGAAGCGAATCAGCCATTCAGCTTCCGCGTTCGGAAAGTGCGATCTTGAACATATCCAGCGTCACATCACGGGCGGCGGCATGATCTACCATTGGAGTTGGGTAGTTTGCGGCAAGGCGCATTCCGGGTGCCGGCGGTTCAAGAAATTTGCTTGGATCGACTTCCCGCAATTCAGGGATCCATTTCTTAATATACACCCCGTCCGCGGCATACCGCTTGGTCTGACTCCAGGGATTCTGAATCCTGAAATACGGCGCAGCATCCGCCCCGGTGCCGGCACTCCATTGCCAACCGCCGTTATTACTGGCGATCTCGCCGTCAACAAGCTGTTGCATGAACCACGATTCTCCAAGACGCCAATCCAGATGCAGGTCCTTGGTAAGAAACATCGCTGTGATCATACGGGTGCGATTATGCATGAATCCTGTTTCCAGCAGTTCGCGCATGGCCGCGTCGACAATCGGAAACCCGGTTTGTCCGAATTTCCAGCGTTCGAAGGCCTCTGGATTTCCGGGCCATATCATTCCATGGTATTTCAAGTTGAACTCCCGCTCGAGCACCTCTGGGTAATTCCAAAGGATCTGCATGTAAAACTCCCGCCAGATCAACTCAGCGACATACTTCATCGCGCTCACTCTCCCTTCAGCATCGAGCTCCTCGGCTTTTTTCATACACGCCTCGTGCAACTCGCGAATGGATAGCAGCCCATACCTCAAATCTTGGGAGAGTCGCGACGTTGCTGGCACTGAGGGCATATCCCTGAGAACTCCGTATCGTGCAATTCCGCTATTCAAAAAGGAGGCCATTCTCGCCCGCGCGGCTTTTTCGCCACCTTCCAGAACTCCTGCAGAAGCTGGCTTCAGCTCCCAGTGACTGACATCAGGCAAGGGCAATGAGGAAATACCAACCGGAACAACCAGCTCCTTTACTCTCACGCCAACAGCGGGCTTCGGCAACTTCGCCCAGGCTTTAGAGTATGGCGTAAATACGCGAAACGTCTCGCCCGCGCCTGTGAGGACCTCGTCACGTTCGTGAATCGCCACATCCTTGTGGGGCACCACTGCAATGCCTGCGAGGCGACACGCTTCTTCTAATCTTGCTTCCACTGCTCTCCCATGCGGGTCGGGATCCCTGTTGAAATGAATCTCCACCGCTCCGGATTCGGCAACTAAGTGCATCAATTCGTCCACAGCATCGCCAGAGCGCACCACAAGGCTACCCCCAACTCCTCGAAGACTCTCATCCAACGAAGCCAACGATTCGCAAAGAAAATGCTGCCGGTTTGGCCCGGTCCAGCGATGCGCATTTTTCCAAGTGCTTAGGATATAGACCGGCACGACTGCCTCGGCGGAGGCGACAGCGGCATTTAGTGAGGTATTGTCCGTAACCCGCAAATCGCGGCGGAACCAGTGGATGACAGTTTTCAAAGCACGGGTACGCTAGCATGCGCCTATACGGATTTGCAAAAAACAAGAACACCTTTGCAAATTTGACCTTCTCTCCTGCGTTTCTATACTCCCCCCATGATAGGCAACGGTAGACGGGTCGTCCTCGGCATGAGTGGCGGTGTAGATTCCAGTGTAGCGGCTTCCCTCCTCCAACGGGATGGATGGGAAGTCATAGGCGTGACCATGAAGGTCTGGCCTCAGGATTGCATCTCGCGCGCAGAGGACAAATGCTGCGGTCCCTCGGCCATTGCCGACGCCCGCGGGGTCGCTCACAAACTTGGCATTCCTCATTATGTTGTGGATGAGGCTGACAATTTTGAAAAAATCGTCATCGACTACTTTGCGGACGAATACCGCAAGGGCCGCACTCCGAATCCCTGCGTCATGTGCAACGAGCACCTGAAATTTGGCAACCTACGGCGCAAGGCGAAAGCCCTCGGCGCGGATTACATCGCTACCGGCCATTACGCCATCATCGAACACCACGAATCCCATGCCGTGCTGCGCAAAGGGCGCGATGCGCGCAAGGATCAGTCATATTTTCTTTTCAGCTTGAGCCAAGACCAACTCCAGCATGCCCTCACCCCGCTTGGAGGGATGGAAAAAAGCGAGATTCGCGACATTGCTCGCGGCCTTGGCCTCAAAGTCGCCGAAAAAGTCGACAGCCAGGAGATCTGCTTCGTACCTGGAAACGACTACAAGGCATTCCTGCGGGGGCATCTTGGTGAGAAGGAATTCCACCGCGGCGGCATTTACGACACCGAGGGTAATTTCATTGCCGACCACGAGGGCATTGAAATGTTCACCATCGGCCAACGCAAGGGTCTCCCAGGAGGGTCTCCCAAGCCTCGCTATGTCATAGATATCGATCCGGCAACAAACAGCGTCATCGTGGGTGATGAAGAAGAGCTAGTTCGCGAGGCTTTTGAAGTCGATCGTATGAATTGGCTGGATTCCGAACCCGAGGCCTTCCGACGCATCACAGTCAAAATCCGCTACGCCCATCCGGGAGCTCCTGCGAGCGTACAAAGCGTTCCTGGCGGCAAGGCCCGCATCCTTCTTGACTCCCCGCAGCGAGCCATCACTCCTGGTCAGGCCGCTGTCTTCTATGACGGGGACAAGGTGGTCGGTGGTGGATGGATCGTGCGCCAACCCACTCCGGTTCCAGCGTGATTCGCTTCGCCATCACCACATTTCCTGACGAAGAAGTCGCCACACGTGTCATTCATGAACTCGTCGAGGCCCGCCTCGCCGCCTGCGGCACTATCCTCCCTGGAGCTCAATCAATCTACCAATGGAACGGCGCAATCCAAAAGAATACCGAGGTTCTCGCGATCTTCAAACTTCTCGCAGAAGGATACCGCTCCTTCGAACATGCGCTCCTTGAGCGCCACCCCTACGACACCCCCGAAGTCGCAGCATTCGATCCCACCGACGTCTCCTCCGCCTACGCCGACTGGGTACTGACTCACTGCAAAGCCCCGACCGCTTCTTAATCCTCGAACAACGTCTCGCGCATCAATGAATAGATGCGCGTGTTGTCGAAGCTCCCTGTGACTTGAGAGGCGTTTTTTCCCATCGCTCGCACAAGAATGCCACCGGATGTGTCATGCTTTGTTCCCCAGACAAGGACAAACGGGTGCCGCTGCCCGGACTTATCTGGCTTCGACAAAAAAGGCTTCCCTTCGGGATCAAGGCTAAATGGCGCGCCATTTAAATCCCGCCCACCCAGGGCAACCAACAACCGCTCTGGCGTAGGCACAAATCCAAGAACATCCATCGCCCCGGCGGAACTGTCGGCAGCAGTTAAAAGCAGCGTGTTGGGATGCTTCTCAACAAAACCCATCGCCACCCCGAGGGCATCATCCGCCCGCTTGAGCGCATCCAAAGTGCCTTGGCCATTGTTGTGATTTGCAAAATTGTCACTCCCTTCCTCCTCGACCACGAGCAGGAAGGGCCCCGGAGAAAGAAACCTCAGCGCGGCTGCCGTCATTTCTCCAATAGTCGGAGCCACAGCCGAGTACGTGGGCAACCCGGATCGGATCAACTTCTCTTCACCCATATCATTAAAGGTGTCCTCATTGGCAAAAATGCCAAGTACCCGCGGCGTCCCTGCGGGTAATGCAGACAATTCTTCCCGTGTATACACGACCGCATAGCCTTTCTCCTGCGCCCATCGCACAAGATTCCTTCCATCTATACGACGCCCCTCGCCACCATGGCGCCCCTTAGTTCCAGCAGGCAGGAACCACTCCTCGCCACCGCTTAAAATAACATAAACCCCAGACTCGATGACTTGCCGCGTGATCTCTTCACCATTTTTTCTATTTTCGGCACTCGCGACAAAACACGCCGTGCCGGGCTCAATGATCGAACCCGAATTTACCAACGCCGTCCGAATCCCCAAACCCAGCGCCTCATACATGATGCTTTTCCTTGCACCACCTGCCGACAGCGC
>CALAPX010000099.1 GCA_937888355.1 uncultured Spartobacteria bacterium | reverse complement strand
CGCATCGGACCAATTGCATCATCACGCCAAGCAGCCACTTTGATTTTTGAAGTCCCGCTGTATCCGGTCGGAAAAAGCGCCGCATGCCAACCAAGCAACCTCCCCTCGGTCAAAGCCTCGCCCGTGTTCCGCATCGCATCCCATACCATCTCCACTACCCCATCGGCAACACGGTCCACCGGCAAAAAACCTTCTGTCTCCAACCCCAAACGCCGCGCCGCTGAAGACCTCACCGCCGCGGGGTTCAACAACTCCCCCTCAATCGCGCTCGTTTGCATCGCCTCCGCCACAACCGTCTCCAAACGCGCACGCCCTCGGGCCTCAAGCCCAAGCATCTCCATCCTTCCTTGAAGGCGACCCAGCTCCATCCTTAAATCCTGCAAAACAGGATTCAAACGCTCGAAATCACACCGCCATTGCGGCCAGGAAGCACTTTGCCAAACATATAACATTCCATAATCACCGCATTTATAGCGGCAATAATCAAGTTTAATCACCGCAATTTTTCATGCTTGTGAGATTTTCAGCATTTTCTTCGACTCACCACAAGTTAACCGCTTGTTACGCCGGAGCCACCCAGCGCGTAGGAGGACCACTCGCCACTCGCCACACATTACCCCGCATTGATCAAAAGAACTTCCCTATAAAAATCAAGAGTTTGTTGGTTTAATTCTTTTTCCGCGCGTTCTCGTTACCCTCCAAGCGTCTTTACCAGCCCCTCTTCCATCGTGAAACGAGGACTCCAGCCTAGGTCTTCGCGCAGGGGCTCGCTATCGACATACACCGAGGAGGTTAGTTTTCGCAGCGCACCCAGTCCCGGCAATCGCCCCAGTGCTTTAAGAATGATTTCAGGGAAAGGGAAAAGCCGCGCTGCGCGCGGCGTTGCGAGTAAAGAGTTATTGGTTGCGAGTGGAGTATCGCTATGTTTGCTGTCTAAAACTGAACCACTGAACTCTGAGCCGAGGCTTGGCGAGACAGCCCCTGGGCAACACTGAAAACTCTGATTCGCTTTTGCAAACTTGCGGATGAGTTCTGGCGTGGAGACATCTTCCCCATCGCTAGGGAGATAACTTTTTCCATAAGTTTTCGGATTGCCAAGACAGGCTACGACCACATCCACCAGATTTTCAACATAGATGAAACTCCGGCGATTACGCACCGAGGCCAGCGGCAGCGGGATGCCGCTCTTAACCAGCTTCAGTAGCAAACCAAAGTTGGCCTTATTGCCCTTCCCGTAGACTAGCGGCGGGCGCAGAATAGTCCAGGCACAAGCCGTTTTGATGAAAATCACTTTGATCGCCTCCTCAGCTGCTAGCTTTGATCTACCATATACCGTGACAGGTTGCGGGAGCGTGCGTTCCGTTAGAACTTTATCTGATTCCGCCGCTAACGCATGGCAGGAACTGAGGAATATGAAATGCTTAACGCCAGAGTGGGCACATTGCTCGGCCAAGGCACGCGTAGCCTCCGCATTGATACGAAAGTAGACCTCCTCAGTCTCCGCATCCGCGTTATTCGATGGCACATGCGCTCGCCCAGCCAAGTGGATCACCGCATCGACTCCCAGTAGCGCACGGCACCAATCCGCATCATGCCCCAGCTCGGGAGCCGGAACATAATCAATCCCCTGCTGCTCCACCCGCGAACGACTCGCCGCCGTCACTTCATGACCGGCATCCCGCAGTGCAGCCAGCAAAAAATTACCGATGAAGCCAGATGCCCCAGTCACTAAGATTTTCATTTTGAATTAAGCCGCAGGGATTCAAGAAGATTTATTTTTCCAAACCGGACACGAGAAAGATGTTTTTGTTAATAGAGGCCAATTCCTCGAGATCCGCAGTAAACCCAGATTTACTGAAGAGAACATAGCGGGAATCCACAGCCAGCGGAAGATTGTAGGAGAGAACTTTTTCTTCCAGTTCCTGGAAAATGGAAATTCCTATTTTATTTTCCGACCATTTGCACTCACCAACAACGGTGAGTTCAAATTTCGTATTCACCGCAGCCACATCGATTTCATAGGCACTTGACCACTGCCGTCCCACGCTCGTAGCATTGAAATAGAGTGCCCGTTCCCGAATCCATTGTCTACAAACCTCC
>CALAPX010000098.1 GCA_937888355.1 uncultured Spartobacteria bacterium | reverse complement strand
TATTTCTTTGGTCGTCATGGTTTTCATTGTAATTAGCATACGTATGCTAATATATAGATTGCATTGTTCTAAACAATCCGCAAATGTTTTCCATCTTATCAATTATCAATAACCAACCCCCAAACTCTTACTCCCTCCTGTTATGCAACTCTGGATCCAATGGTGGTGCATCGTCTCCCGCTTTCGCTCCGCCTTCTCAAGGGTTCGAACCTTTCAATGGTTCGTTCTTGTTCTCGTGGCTTTCTCTGTGCGCTCCGATCTTGCCGGGGTCACCAGTTTCGCCAGGGTGCTCAATCTCAAGAGCAACGTCTACCATCGTCTGCTTGCATTCTTCCACAGTCCGGCTGTCGATCTCGACCTGCTCACCAGCCTCTGGCTTTCCACCGTTCTAAGCCTGTTCCCGGTGCACCGCATTGACGGCAAGCCCGTGGCTATTCTCGACGGCATCAAAAACCCAAAGGAGGGCAGGAAGATGCCTGCGGTCAAGTGGCTTCACCAGCAGTCTGAATCAAACTCAAAGCCTCACTTTATCATGGGGCACTCCTTCCAGGCTTTCGGCATTCTATGCCGCGTTTCGAACTATTATTTCTGTGTTCCGATCTGTGCCCGCATCCACGAGGGCATCGTCCGCTCCAACCGCGATCGCAAGACCCTTATCGATAAAGCAGGCATGATGCTCAAGGATGCCTTCGGCGACGCGCACAGCTTTGTGCTTATCGCCGACGCCTACTACGCCAACGGCAAGATGCTCAAATCCCAGGCCGCGGCCGGTTCACAACTCATCACCCGGGTGCGTTCCAATACCGTTGCTTATGAGTCCCCGGTGCCTGTTGCAGGAAAAAGGAAGCGCGGACGCCCGAAAAAGTACGGTCGCAAAAGGGCGCTCAATTCCCTGTTTGGCCCGGCCAATGAGTTTACCCAACTCAACTGCCCGATCTACGGAGAAGTTGTGTGCATGCGCTATGCCTGCTTTGACCTGCTCTGGAAACCAATCGGCGGCACCGTGCGCTTTGTTCTGGTCAAGCACCCTTCCAGAGGGCGCATGATTCTTATGTCTTCGGATCTCTCACTCTCTCCCGAGCAAATCATCGAGCTCTATTCTTTGCGTTTCAAGATAGAAGTTACTTTCAGGCAAGCCGTCCACAGCGTCGGAGCATTTGGTTATCACTTCTGGATGATAGACATGAGTCCGCTCAAGCGCAGGGACGGCAATCAGCATCTACATCGCAGGACGCAGGAATACCGCGACAAGGTTGTCCGCAAGATGCGTGCATATCATTGTTTCGTTCAAACAGGACTCATTGCTCAGGGAATGCTGCAATATCTTTCCATGACGTGCGAAGAGCACGTATGGCAGCATTTCGGCAGTTGGATTCGCACCATCCGCCCGGGGGTTCTCCCCTCAGAAGCAGTGGTCACCGATGCCCTGCGTAACACACTTTCCGATTTTATTGCATCTTCGATTTCCGGCCTTGCCATCGAAAAATTCATCTCTTCACGCATCGATCGACAAAGAACCGCGAAACAGCGCCTTGTCGCATAGTCTTACACTACAACAATCCATCACTCGCCAGTAACAATTAACGTTAAAGTATTTTTGCGGTGGTGGCGTTCATACTGGAGAGTGACGCATTCGCCTAGGATTTTGAGTGCTCTCTGAGAAGGGCAATCTTGGCTTTGGAGAGCTCAATGCTGAGATCCACGATCTCTTCGCACAGCTTTTTGTGCTTCCGGTAAGCTGTAATTTCCTTGCTCAGAAGATCCACGTGCTCTGGCCACACGTGCTCGGTTCTACTCTTCATATGGTTTGTGTAGCTTAGTTGATAGTATTCTCCGGTTCCGTTCTTCCGATCGCGAAACTGGCGCGTGATGCTGCCAGGACGCATCGGTCCGATCGTCTGCAGCGCTTCACGCTTCTTTGCGATTTTCTTCTCAATACTTTCTATTTCTTTGGT
>CALAPX010000097.1 GCA_937888355.1 uncultured Spartobacteria bacterium | reverse complement strand
GCACATCGATAATCTTCTCCCGGAGCAGTGAAAACGCGGTCATGTCGTAAGGATTCTCTGCACTCTTGTCCTCGATGAAATCGCCGAAACTGGTGTCATCCCCATCGCCGACCGGGGACTGCAATGAGATGGGTTGTTGAGCCATCTTCATGATTTGCTGCACCCGTTCAACAGGCAGATTCATTTCATCGGCCACTTCTTCCGGGGTGGGCTCATGGCCGAATTCCTGGAGGAGTTGCTTTTGCACCTGCATGACCTTGTTGAGGGTCTCGATCATGTGCACCGGAATACGAATGGTGCGCGCTTGATCGGCGATCGAACGGGTGATGGCTTGGCGAATCCACCACGTGGCATAGGTGGAGAACTTGTAACCGCGGCGGTATTCGAATTTTTCGACGGCTTTCATCAAGCCCATGTTGCCCTCTTGAATCAGGTCGAGGAAGGAGAGGCCGCGATTCGTGTATTTTTTGGCAATGGAGATGACCAGACGAAGGTTGGCCTCGACCATCTCGGTCTTGGCTTGGTGCGCTTCGCGCATGTGGATATTGGTCTGCTTGACGATTTCGAGCAGGCGGACCGGATCGATGCGTTGTTCCGCCTCGATCTGCTTTAGCTGCGCCTTGATGTCCTTGGAGTCGATGGCGGCATCGCGCTTGGTCTTGGGATGTTTGGCGCGTTCCAGTTGGGCCAGTGATTGTTCGGTTTTCTCGATGACGGGCTGGAGTTGCTCAAGGTATTCCTCGTAAACCTTCAGCTTGAAGAAGAACTTGCTGAAATTGGGGCGCAGGACGCTCTCGCGTTTGCGAAACTTGGTGAGGACCTTCTTGCGTTCGGCTTCCCCTTTTGCGTGCTGATATTCATCCCACCCAGCGGCGACGGTCTTTTCCCCTTTTTGAGTGGCTTCAACCAGTTTGGGCAGGGACTTGAAGTATGCTTCGCGGCTGTCGATTTTCTTATCGATGACGATGCGGTCAAAACGCTCTTCCCGATTGAGCAGGCGTTGACCCAAATTGCCAATATGAGCGCCAACGGCAGTGGCTTCAAATAGAGCGGTCTGGGCCTTGAGCTCGGCATTTTCAATCCGCTTGGAAATTTCGACTTCCTGCTCGCGGGTCAGCAATGGGACCTGACCCATTTGCTTGAGATACATGCGAACCGGATCATCCAGAATGTCGTGTTGCGAAGAGCGAGTTTCCTCTTCCTCTGCTTCCTCCATGCGCTGTTTGTATTCCTTGACCTGATCGGGCTCGAGAATCTCGATCTCAGGATTCTGCAGAATGGAAA
>CALAPX010000096.1 GCA_937888355.1 uncultured Spartobacteria bacterium | reverse complement strand
GCCTTTTCAAAAGAGGGAGTTCCCTTTTTGTTTTAAGCGTTCAATTCCTCCAGCCTGGGCAGTGCTTTCCGGAATTGAGCTTGCGCGCAAAGACGCGTGGTGGTTGATTTTTTCCAATGCATGGCGCAAAAACGCCTTTGCAGAAACCAATTTCCTGGGGGTATAGCTCAGTTGGTAGAGCGTCTCGTTCGCAATGAGAAGGCCAGGGGTTCGAATCCCCTTACCTCCACCAAATCTCTCTCTCTTCATGCCGAATCAATCCCTTCCCGAAGACCTCCGCACATGGGCTGAGATTGATCTAGGGGCGTTGCGTCACAATATCGACCGCATTCGAAGCAGGCTAGGGCCGGGTGTGGAAATTCTTTCCGTAGTCAAAGCAAATGCATATGGCCATGGGGCGATGCGTGTGGCCAGTGAGTTGGTCGCTGAGACCGGGATTTTCGGGGTGGCGAACCTCCGTGAAGCCTCGGAACTAGGCCCATCAGCACAAGGACGGGATCTCATGTTGCTCAGCCCGTGCCTGCCAGGCGAACGCCATGATGCAGTGCGGCGTGGGCATATCGTCACTGTGTCCAGCGCTTCCGAGGCGGAGGCGTATTCTGTGTTCGGACCCGTGAGGGTGAATTTCAAAATCGACACAGGCATGGGGCGTGTCGGTTGCTCTTTCGCAAATGCCGAAGAGGAGGCGCTAAGGCTGAAGCATGTTGCCGGAGTAGGGGTCCATAGTATATCCACGCATTTGCCCAGTGCGGATGAGGATGACGGTTTTACTTTCGCCCAACTGAACCAGTTCAGTGATCTCGTAAAGGTGCTTCGAGGGCATTTCCCTGGCGTAAAATTCCACGCATTGAATAGCGCCGGGTTGTTGACCCAAGGGCCATGCGATCTGGAAATCGCCCGGCCAGGCTTGTTGCTCTATGGGATATCACCAATCGAGGGAGTTCAATCGGAGTTTCGCGCGGTGATGGAATGGAAGGCCCGTGTGGGGTTGGTCCGCGAGATGCCTGCAGGCGCAAGTTTTAGTTACGGCCGAACCTATGTGTCTCAAGTTCCAATACGCACTGCGGTGATTTCAGTGGGATACGCCGATGGGTTCCCTCGCCAGGCTTCGGGAAACGGTGCGTCAGTGCTGATTCGTGGGATTCGCTGTCCACTTCTGGGTCGAGTGACAATGGATCAGATCATCGTCGATTCCACCGGAGTGGATGGAGTGAAGGAGGGAGATGTGGTCACGCTTTTCGGCAGGGACGGGAATGCCTCAATTACGGTTTCTGAATTGGCCGAGCAATCGGGAACCATCGCTTGGGATATCCTCACTGGGATTGGTCGCCGGGTGGAGCGCTTTTACAAGGACTGATCTGAAAGGCCTCCATGACGACACTGCAGGCTTAAACGGCAGGTGCTTCGTTGCCGAGACCACTGAGTTCTCCGTGTTTTCCAACTCACGGGAAGAAGCGGATTGTGAGCGGGAACTGATAGATCGCGCCGTTACTGGCGGCGATGGCTCCTTTGATCACGTAAAAGAGCCAGAAGGCCAAAAGGATCAAAGGAATGGCCAGAGGAAAGACGAGGCATGATCCGAATGCGGCGACGATTGCCGAAAGAATGCCCCATAGGGTCCAAGAAATCTGAAAATTAAGAACATTCTTTCCGGCGGCATCAAGGCCTGGGACGTCCTGTTTTTTAAGCAGCCAGATGATGAACGGGCCGAGCATATGACCAAAGCCAACAAGCAGAATTCCCGCAAGAGCACTCAGGTGGACAATGGTGATCCACTGGGTAGCACTGGGCCCTTCTGGGAGCGGAGGAGGTGATTGTGATTGATCCATGGCATCGCAAGGCTCGATTTGTGCTGACCAAAATGCAAGCCGGCGATGCATGGGGGATTTCCCGCGACTGTGCGATTGTATGAGGTTGTCAAATCCGGGTATTTGTAGCCGATGAACCGCAAGGAACGTGCTGCTGAGTTGTTGAAGAGATTGCCGGAGATTTACCCCGGTGCTCATTGTGAGTTGGATTTCAGAAATCCCCTTGAGCTCTTGGTGGCAACGATTCTCTCGGCGCAGTGCACCGACAAGCGCGTAAACATGACAACTCCAGCTGTATTTGAGCAGTGCCGGACGGCAGAGGAATATGCCGCAATTGATCAAGAGGAGATGGAAAAGATGGTGCGCTCCACTGGGTTCTACCGGAATAAGGCAAAAAACCTGCGGGCCATGGGATCTGCTTTAGTGGAAAGGCACGGCGGCAAGGTGCCTGAGACGCTGGAGGAGCTCGCGGCATTGCCGGGGGTGGGTCGCAAGACAGCAAATGTTGTGCTTGGGAACGCTTTTTCCAAAAACGAGGGGGTGGTCGTGGACACGCATGTGGGCCGTCTCTCCCAAAGGCTAGGGCTCACAAAATTTAGTGATCCGGTGCGAATAGAGCAGGAATTGATGAAGCTCTTTCCCCGAGATTCCTGGACGAACCTGAGCCATTGGTTGATTTTTCACGGACGGCGTCGTTGCGGGGCGAGGAAGCCCGATTGCGCAGGTTGCGAGTTGAGGGACATTTGTCCCTCGGCAAAGTAAGGAGTGGGGGCAGCCGGATTCGAACCGACAACCAAGCGGTTATGAGCCGCCTGCTCTAACCATTGAGCTATGCCCCCAGAGTCGCAAGGTGAGATGCACCGCCGAATATGCCGAGTTTTTCAGGGGGAGCAAGCATCAGCTGGAGGGATTTATTTTTTGAGGAGGTCTGGGTATTTGTTGGCGATGGATGTGAGGATATCGCGGCCTGTTGCTTGGATCGATTGAGCGGCATCGACAAGAACGATCCGGTCAGGGTGATTCTGGGCAAGGGTGAGGTAGCCTTGTCGGACGGCTTCAAAAAATGCCTCGGATTCGCGTTCGATGCGATCGAGTTTCGCCCGTGAGGCACTCATTCGTTGGCGGGCGGTGGCGCGATCGACATCCAGAACGAAGGTGATATGCGGCCGGACTGAGCCCATGGCGAAGGCATTGATGAGATCGGTCTGGGCCGGATCAATGCGACGCGCCACACCTTGGTAAACGGTGGTTGAGTCCATGAAGCGGTCACAGATGACGATGCGCCCGGCGTCAAGGGCCGGTTGGATGACTTCACGAACAAGTTGGGCGCGACTGGCGGCAAAGAGGAGAAGTTCAGCCTCCGGGGTGAGGGCTTCCCCCTCTGGTGCATGCTGGAGAAGGTGGCGAATCAATTCGCCAGCTGGTGTGCCGCCGGGTTCGCGGAGAAGAAGGGGTTCATGGCCTGAAGTGCGCAGATGTTCAGCCAGACATTGGATCTGGGTGGATTTTCCGCAGCCTTCAGAACCCTCGAATGTGATAAAAAATCCTGTGGTCGACATGAGGCGAAGGGTTTGATCTTCCCTGAAAATCCGGCTAAGCAAAGCAGGAATGAACCACTGGCTCGTGAAACAGGAGCCCACGGCATATTCGTGGGAGCAATTTGTGAAAGACGGCGGCACTTCCTGGACCGGGGTCCGCAATTTTCAGGCTAGGAATCATCTGCGCACTATGAAGCGTGGGGACGAGGTACTGTTTTATCATAGCGTAAACGGCAAGGCGGTAGTGGGAATCTCCAAAGTGGTGCGGGAGGCTTATCCCGACACCACAGCGGATGAAGGCGACTGGTCGTGTGTGGATCTCAAGCCCATGAAGGCATTGGCCTCACCGGTAACGCTCGAAGTAATCAAGAGTGACCCTGCGTTGGCTGAGATCGGGTTGCTTCGCCAGTCGCGATTGAGTGTGATGCCGCTGAAGGCGGCGGAGTTTGAGCGGATCATAAAACTAGGTGGTGGGTGAAATTCCTCTCGCACTTGCCGCAGTTTGGGGGGACGCTTAACAAGTATGGGACAGCTACACTTCGCCGTCGCCTCGACATTTTCGCCCCGCTTCCGGGGGGTTATTATGGAAGCGGATCGTGTCGCGCGCCTTTTTAATGCGCGCTTGAGTGTGCTTCATGCCGGGGAGAAGACGCCGGAAAAGATCAAGACGTTTGCCGATATTTTTGCGGATATGGGCAGGAAGGATGTCGAGATCTTCTGGTGCGAAGGCTCCACATCTGTCGAAGCTTTGTTGGATGCAGCATCCAGCGAGGAGTTCGATCTATTTATTGCTGGAACGATCCCCCGTGCCGAAGACCACAGGAATTTCACGGGATCTATCGTGCGCGAGCTCTTCACTCGCACGCCGTGTGATTTGCTGCTGATTCCAGACCCGAAAGAGGATGTTCATGAGGAAATAAGCGTCTGCCTGTTGCTGGAAGCCCATTCGCCACGTTGGCGTGCTGCTGAGGAATCGTTGCGGCATTTGAAACCGGCAAAACTCTCGATTCTTGCAGCAGACAGTCCATTTGCCATGGCAAAAAGCCGAACTTCGGAAGGCGAGACGCTTGAAGAGATTGCTGAGAGGCTCGGAGAAGTTGTTCCAGAAGTCGACCTGCAAGTGGTGAAATCAAATACAGGATTTCTTCTTTGCGATATTCTTCAAAGTTCGGAGCCGGATTTTATCATGGTGGAGTCGGAATGGAAAAATAGACACCGTGTTGTTCCAATCCATCTCGGATGGCTTGAGCAGGTCATTCCAGGGCGGTTATTTTTGTTCGGCAAGCCGCCTCGAGGAGTGAAGGAGACCACAACGCTGGGCCTCGCATAGGGTGCGGGGAAGAGGGCTGATTTGATCATCGCAATTTCACCGGCCGATGCCGTACTGGCCTCGTGGAATATCGAATGGGTTCCGGCGGGTTGCATTTTCCTTGTCGGGATTCTTTATTTCAGAGGCTGGAGGAAGGTATCGCGTATGGCCCCAGCGAAGTTTCCTGCAATGCGGTTGGTGTCCTTCCTTTGCGGACTCGCGGCATTGCTTGTAGCGGTGGCCTCGCCATTGGATGCCTTTGCCTCATGGTTGTTGAGCATGCACATGGTGCAGCACCTGATCCTGACAATGGTCGCCCCGCCATTGCTTCTTCTTGGTTACCCCTTGCTTCCGGTGCTGTCAGGCCTCCCGAGAAGTTTGGTTTCAAGGGGGCTCGGTCCATTTCTTACAGATCCTCTGGTGAAGAAAATCGGGGGTCTATTGGTGCATCCGCTTGTAGCCGGGCCGCTCTTCATGCTTTCGAATGTCTTGTGGCACATTCCGTATTGCTACGAGTTGGCCCTTGGCTCAGAAGGGTGGCACCGGGCCGAGCACGCATGTTTTCTTGGAACGGCGATCCTGTTTTGGTGGCCGGTGGTTCAGCCATGGCCAGCAAGGCCTGTTTGGCCGCGTTGGGCGATGGTGCCATATCTGCTCGTGGTGGATGTCCAAAACACAATCCTCTCCGGATTTTTTACCTTTTATGACAGGGTGTTGTATCCGACTTATGAAGCTGCGCCTCGTCTCATGGGTTGGAGCGCCATTTACGACCAGGCTGCAGCTGGAGCGATCATGTGGGTGCCTGGATCAATTGTGTATCTGCTTCCTGCGGCAGTGATTACTGTGAAGGCCCTGACTTCGGGTGGGTTGGCCCGGCCACATCGGCAAGTAGCAACTCAAAAAAAATTGGTGTCGCACTCTCAAGTGTCATCTTCTTTTGATCTGCTAAAGGTGCCTTTTTTAGGCCTGATAATACGTGCCGGATGGTTCCGGCGCCTGTTGCAATGTGTCATGTTTCTTCTCGCCATGGGTGTGGTGGCTGATGGTTTTTTTGGCCCTCAGGTGTCAGGGATGAACCTGGCGGGGGTGCTGCCCTGGACGCATTGGCGGGGGTGCACGGTGGTAGTATTATTGGTGGCAGGAAACTTTTTTTGCATGGCATGTCCATTTACTTTCGCCAGAGATCTCGGGCGGAGGATCTTTCCAGCAACAAGGCGTTGGCCGACGGCACTTCGATCCAAGTGGGGCGCTGTGGGGCTGTTGGTCTGTTTTTTTTGGGCGTATGAATTTTGGGGTCTGTGGGCCACACCGTGGTGGACTGCAGCCAGTATCGTATTTTATTTCGCAGCGGCTATCCTGGTGGATGGCATGTTTCGAGGTGCAACATTTTGTAAATATGTCTGTCCGATCGGCCAGTTCCACTTTGTTTCCTCCCTTGCATCGCCGCTTGAGGTGAGGGTTAGGGAACCCTCGGTGTGCGCCGAATGTCGGACACATGATTGCTTAAATGGAAATGACAGGGATCGTGGGTGCGAGTTGTCTTTGTTTCAACCCGCCAAGTCCGGGAATATGGATTGCACGTTCTGCCTTGATTGCGTTCGGGCATGTCCCGCCGACAATGTGGGAATTCTCGCTACGCCTCCAGGGCGTGATTTGTTGTATGAGGGGAAAAGGTCGATGGTCGGTGACTTTTCAAACCGACCCGATCTGGCGTTTCTGGTCCTGGCATTGACTTTCGCCGCCTTTGCCAATGCGGCAGGGATGGTCGCACCCATGGTCGCACAAATCGGCGGTTTGAGAGAGAGTTTCGGGGTATTCTGGGGGGAGATTTCCGAGACGCTCTATTTTTTGGGAGTCGTCGTGGCGGCTCCTTTGGTCGCGGTTTTTGGGTGCGGAGCCATTGCTCGGTGGGTTTCCGGGCATAAAGAAACGCTTCGTCCGATAGTGTGCCGGAACGCCATGATGTTCGCGCCCATCGGATTCTCAATGTGGGTCGCACATTTCACTTACCATCTGGTAACGGGATTCACTTCGGCATGGCCGGTGCTTCATCGCTTTGCTGCAGACTTCGGCATGGCTTCTGCGACGCCCAACTGGGGAATAGAGACATCGATGCCAGAATGGTTGCCTGGGATGCAGATCCTGCTTTTGAATGCGGGATGTCTTTTCACTCTCTGGCTGCTTTGGAACTCTGCGCAGCGCAATGCAGGGCGTTGGACATTCTGGTCATTCCTCCCCTGGGGAGGCCTTGCAGGAGCACTTTATGCAATTGGGGTATGGATTTTATTTCAGCCGATGGAGATGCGCGGAACCTTGATGCAATAGATGGATGATGGCGCGACTCTTCATGTTGGTTTGGATTGCCGGAGTATGTGTTGCAGGAGCCGATGGTGGGAGGGTCATTGGTGTGAGTGAAATCGACGGAATTCGGGTGTTGCTCTTTGGGCAGCCTGATCCATTGCGCGCGGGGTTGGCTGACCTAGGGGTGTATTTGGAAAAAAACGGCACGTCATGTTTAGATGCTTCGGTGGGGTTTCGTCTGATCAAGCTCAGCGCTCCATCGCCCGACCCATCGTGGGCTGGCCCAGGGTGCTTGGCACCTGGTGTTTCGGTTCCGGCTATTCTTGGGCATGCCGGAAATAAATTGGTTTATTCCGCTGTGCTTGGGATTCCTGAATCGGGGATCTGGGAGCTTGCGGTGGATATTAATCGTGATCGCTTCTCCACAGCGTTATTTGAACTCAAGGCTACCGCGCCAGCGCACCCGCTTGCCACCTGGTGGCCCCTAGTTCTCATGGTCCCTGCGGGAGTGACTCTCTTCGCCTGGCGCTCGAGAATTCTATCCCGGAGGCAACGGCAATGAGGTTGTCCGGCCACATCGAGCGGGTGACATTTCACAACGCCGAGACAGGATTCTTTGTGGTGCGTGTAAATGCAGAGGAACGGCGGGAGTTAGCGACTGTTCTCGGGAATGCGCCGGACATCAATGCCGGTGAATGGATCCAAGCCGAAGGATCCTGGGTGCGTGATCCCGAGCATGGGATGCAATTCAAGGCCGATAGTTTGCGCACCAACGCCCCGACCTCACGTGAGGGAATCGAGAAGTATCTTGGAAGCGGGCTGATTAAGGGCATTGGGCCGGTTTACGCAAAGAAGCTCGTTGAGAAATTCGGTGAACAGGTTTTTACCATCATCGAGGAACAGTCCGCCCGCCTTGAAGATGTACGCGGGATCGGGCGTGAACGTAGAAAAATCATCAAGGCTGCATGGGCAGAACAGAAGGTTGTACGCGACATCATGGTGTTTCTGCATTCCCACGGCGTGGGCACAAGCAGGGCTGTGCGTATTTACAAGACATATGGGGAGGAATCCGTCGAGCGTGTAAGAGCGAATCCCTATCTGCTCGCGCGTGACATCAGCGGGATAGGATTTAAAACCTCCGATGCAGTGGCCGAAAAACTGGGTATCTCGAGGGAGTCATTGATCCGTATTGAGTCGGGTATTTTTCATGTGCTGCTGGAAGCCGGCCGGAGTGGACATTGTGCGTTGCCGCATGGGATCCTTGTGGATCAATCAAAAGGGCTTCTCGAAGTGGAAGAGGTTCTCGTTACAGAAGCGCTTCACACAATGTTGGAGCGTGGAGATGTCGTTGCTGAAAGCGTCGGAGGAGAGGATTTGGTATTTCAGCCCGGATTGCGTCGTGCCGAAGAGGCGATCGCTTCGGCACTGCGACGTATGGCAGAGATGCCATCAACCTATCCTGTGATTGATGATCGAAAGGCAATCAAGTGGCTTTCAGCCAAGAATGGTATCGAACTCGCTCCGAGTCAGGAATCAGCCCTGAGAAAGGCCCTGATCTCCAGATTGCTGGTGCTGACCGGAGGGCCTGGAGTGGGAAAAACAACCTTGGTCAACGGTATCCTCTCGGTGCTCCGGGCGAAGAAGGTGAAATGCCTCCTGTGTGCTCCGACTGGTCGGGCGGCAAAGCGTTTATCAGAGTCCACGGGACTTGAGGCAAAGACGATCCATCGTCTGCTGGAGTTCCAAGGCGGCGGATTTTCGCGCAATGCGAAAAACCCGCTCGATTGCGATTTGCTGGTGGTTGACGAATGTTCGATGATCGACACGGTGCTAATGGACCACCTTTTACGTTCAATGCCGGAGCGTGGTCATTTGTTGCTGGTCGGTGATGTCGATCAACTCCCAAGCGTGGGACCAGGGGCAGTGCTTGCGGATATAATCCAAAGCGGAAGGGTGCCGGTGGTGCGCTTGACCGAGGTCTTCCGGCAGGCGGCAACAAGCAGGATTATCGTCAATGCACACCGCATCAACAGCGGAGATTTGCCCGAATCCGAAAAGGATACAGATTTTTATGTCATCGAACGGGACGACCCCGAACGGATTCTTGATGCCATACTTGAGTTGGTGGCGCGCCGAATTCCAAAAAAGTGGGACATCAACCCTCTTCGTGATGTGCAGGTATTGAGTCCCATGAATCGGGGGTCGCTCGGCACGACAGCGATCAACCGCATGCTGCAGGAGGCATTGAACCCTGTGAGGAGTGGCGAACCAGTGGTCGAGAGATTTGGTTGGGAATTCCGGTGTGCAGACAAGGTGATTCAACTGCGAAACAACTACGACAAGGACGTTTTTAATGGAGATATCGGCAGGGTTAGTAGGATCGATCCGATGGAGCGCGAGCTTGCGGTGGCCTATGAAGGTCGGGAGGTGGTGTATGATTTCAACGAACTCGACGAGTTGGCGCCGGCTTACGCAATCACGATCCACAAGAGTCAGGGATCGGAATTTTCAGTGGTGGTAATGCCTCTTGCGATGCAGCATTTTCTCCTTCTCCAGCGGAACCTTCTCTATACGGGAGTGACGCGCGGACGGCGGTTGGTAGTGCTTGTGGGGGAAGCAAAGGCCATACGAATGGCGGTGCGAAATGCCGAAGCGAAGAAACGATACACTGGACTCAAGGAAAGGGTGAGGAGTGATTTTTCAATAAAACCCATGGACATTCCTGCGCAGGATATGAAACGGGTAGTGGATGGCTATTGAAGCGATTCTATTTGATTTGGACGACACGTTGATTGTCGATGAGGCAGTCTCAATGGAAGCAATGAAATCAACGGGGGAAATGGCTGCCCAGCTTGCAGGTGTTTCCGCTCCATTGTTTGTCGATGACGCGAGAATGGCTGGTGCCGCTCTTTGGCGTGAGGGAGCATGCCATGGCTATACAAAATCGATCGGGATCAGCTTTAATGAATGTCTCTGGGGCGAGTTCGAGGGAGCAACTCCTGAATTACAGGCTCTCCGCGCTTGGGCGCTTGATTTCCGTGAGGCGGTTTTTGCTTCCGCCCTGCGGGCGCAGGAGGTGAATGACGAAGAGGTCGCCGAGCAGTTGGCCATGCATTTCAGCAAGGTGCGGCGCCAATTTCAGCGTCTCATGCCCGATGCGGTGGAAACGCTCGTGCGTTTGAAGGCAAATCACAAGGTCGCATTGTTGACCAATGGCGCACCCGATTTGCAGAGGGAAAAGATCGCAGCCTCTGGCCTTGGGAAGTATTTCGATGCGATCGCAGTCTCTGGGGAACGTGGAATAGGAAAACCCCGTCCCGAGATATTTCATCTTCTACTAAAGGAACTCGATGTGTCGCCTGATGCCGCAGTGATGGTCGGGAACAGTCTCGAGCGCGATATCGCCGGAGCACTTAATGCCTCGCTTGCTTCCGCAATCTGGCTTCAGGTGCCCGGTTCGGAGGAGCATGATGATGTGAAGCCGCACCACACAGTGAGGGGACTGCATGAGGTGCCGCCATTGGTGGAATCGATCGGGCGCTAGGCCTGTTTGCCCGGAAGGTGCTCGATACAGAATTCCTTCCCCTCGGCGGTGACACGAAATTCTTTCTCAGGGTGTGAATGCTCGGTTGCGGCACATTGTTCACAGCGGTGGAGGGTGGTCGATTCGGTGCTCGAAGCAGCATTGAAGCGTTCGCGACGTTGTGAGGTTTTGCGGGATTCCATACGACCTTTGAGAAAAGATGGCCCGAAAAACAGCAGGTAGTTTCCAAGGCACATGATAACCATCATTTTAATGCTTAGTGGTCCGGTGATCAGGTAGAGAGCTGGGAGCAGGAGGCTGAAAAGCGCGACCCATTTTATTTTAACCGGAATGATCAGAAAAAGCATGATTTCGAAGTTCGGGGCGAGAGTGGCAACAGCAAGGAAAAGCGAGAGGTTAAGGAAAAAATTTCCGCCCGATGCGCCAAAGACCAGGGCC
>CALAPX010000095.1 GCA_937888355.1 uncultured Spartobacteria bacterium | reverse complement strand
GAGATCGATTTCACCCAGTCCACCATGTCGCGGCGATAGGTCTGCTTGGTCTCCGCGTTCATGCGGTTGTCCAGGTACTCGTTGGATCCCTGCTCATACGTCTCGAAGCCATCAACGATGTCCAGATACACACCGTCGAAACCGCGAGCCATCGCGTCCTCAACTGCGGGTAGCATCAGCTTTTGCCACTCGGTGTTCCAATATTTGACCTCATAATTTCCCTTCCAATCAGGGTTCTCGATCCCGAGCCATGCCGGCGCGTCGGCGGTACGCTGGCCATTGCTGACCCACTCGGTGCGCCAGTAGGGGCGGTAGTCCTCAGCCTCCCCAATGGAAAGGTAGGCGACCACTTTCCGCCCTTCCTTCCCGCTGCGGATTACGTCAAGGTCCGCTCGCTCCCACGGCGTGTCGCCAGCGAAGGCCGCGTCGAGAACGATCCAATCGCGTCCGCTCTCCTTGAGTCGCACAACGGCCGCAGATTTTGTTTTGGCGAAGGAATCGGCCTGCAGGATGTAGGCGAACGAGGCGGGGTTTGATTCCGCGCGGGCGAAGTGCGCCAGCGCGAGAATCAAAATAGAGACGATGAAGGCAGGGGGTTTCATGGCGGGATTTCGACGAGTGATTATTGGGGGGTTACGGTTCAAGGGGGTGGGGTTGGGCGGACTCCGAGACAGAATAGACGTGAACTTCCTTGGGTCTTATCCTGCCCCTCAGGATACCGCCTTTGAGCTCCAATCCGGTCGGCCGGTTGGCAAACAGGGCTGCGAGTGTTTGGCCTGCCGAGTCGGGAATCGCCGTGTGCAGATCTGTCGAAGCGTTCCTGTCGGTATTGAAGACCACGAGGATTTTCTTCGCGTCCTTTTCCCACAGGAAAACATGGACGTGCTCCGCGTTGGACGGGAGGGCGCGGCGGGTGCCTTTGAGGAGAAACGGAGCCAGTTGGCTGATCTCCTTGGCCTGCCTCCCGATTTCGTCCCAGAGCGCCGGGGCCTGCTGGTTCAGCGTCACGTGGCCTTTGATAGGGGTGCCGTCGTAGTATGTGTAATACAAGACACCCTTCACCCCTGCGGCGAGGGCGCCATAGAGCATGTTTCGAGATTCGGAGGGAGTGGGGAAAATACCCTTTTTCGACCAACTGAAAGATTGCAGGTTAGCGATGGGGACAATGCCGGAGCCTTCGACTTCTGACACCCGGGATTTCAACAATTGAAAACATAGCTCAAGCATCAGTTCATCAGGAAAATCCGGCTTGTTGTCCACGGGATAACATTGGATGCCGATCATGTTGACGCAGCCCTGATAGTCTTGGAATGACCGATACCGCGCGACTGGCGCAGAACCGCCGCTCGCGTAGGTGACGTGATTGGGGTCGTGCGCCAGGGCCAGTTGGTGGCGTTCCTTGAGAAGTTCGGGCGGGCAGTAGTTTTTAGAAGTGGTGACATTAAAATCATCACCGATCTGCCAGGAGATGATGGCAGGATGGTTCTTCATGTGATCGATCAGCGTTCCCAAGGAGGGAAGATAAAGCTCGGCCATGACGCCCATGTCGCGTCGAGCCGCGTCGTCGAGAAGAGTGCAATCCGATTGTCGGCTGGTGGGGTCAAGGGACGTCTGCAGGATGCCAAGACTGTTGTCGTGGATGGCGAGCAGGTCTTGAGTGCGCTCGTCCCCATAGCGTTCGCCAATCCATGACGTATGATAGATCCCGAAGGGAAAGATCTCGGCACCTCCGCGCAGCAAAGTGCCACGGGGGCTGGCGGCGGTCTGCAAGGGGGCCGCCACGCTGGTCAGTGGCAAAAGAAGGGCCAGGAAAGGGGCAACGATGGCCGTGTGATATAGGGGCCGT
>CALAPX010000094.1 GCA_937888355.1 uncultured Spartobacteria bacterium | reverse complement strand
GGAAAACCTCGATATCAAGATATTGTCCGGCTCGAAAGTTCAGATTTGCTCGAGGGGGAACTTTTCAAGACCTCATACATCAGGTTGGATCGTTTCTTAACCGTTCACAGCGGCAAGCTTCAGGACCGAGGTAAGAAAATCTCTCCTTTGAAACTGGCAGAGGTAAGAAAAAAACTTGCGCTAACTAACAGTGTTGCTTTTTCCCGCCTCGCACACCCAGCCAACCGCCCAGGCGACGACCCGCTACGCCCAGCTTTTATCCCTGGGGAAAATCTCGTTCCTTACGCCGGTCGAGTTTTTACTGAAGACGAAGTGCAGGCCGCCATCTCGTCAACGCTGGATTTCTGGCTCACGCTTGGGCCTGAGGGCGAGGCTTTTGAGAAAGAACTCGCCGCACTCCTAGGCGTCCGCCACTCGCTACTCGTCAATTCCGGCTCCTCGGCCAATCTTGTTGCCTTCGCGGCACTCACCACCCACAAGCTGCCGCCTCACAAACGCATCCAGCCTGGCGATGAAGTGATCACCGTCGCCGCAGGGTTTCCGACCACCGTCGCGCCGATTATTCAGTCCGGAGCTGTCGCCGTCTTTGTCGATAACGACCCCACCACTGGAAACATTCGCGCTGAGCAGTTGGAGGCGGCATACTCGCCTGGAAAAACCAAGGCCGTCATGATTGCTCACGCCTTGGGCAATCCCTTCCCGATTGCCGCCGTTCTCAAGTTCTGCCGTCAGCACGATCTCTGGCTCATCGAGGACAACTGCGACGCCCTCGGCTGCACTTACTCCATGCCCGTTGAGTTGGCGCGCGAACTCGCTCTCGACCATCTGCTCAAAATCGCCGAAGCCGGCACCCATCCGCTCATCCGCTTTGAGGAACTCGAAAACCGAAAAATTCTCACTGCGCCTACCGGCGTTTGGGGCGACATCTCCACCCAGTCCTTCTATCCTCCGCACCACCTCACGATGGGCGAGGGGGGCGCGGTTAACATCATCAAGCATCCGCCGCTCAAAACCTACGCCGAGAGCTTCCGCGACTGGGGCCGCGACTGCTGGTGCGCCTCTGGCAAAGACGACACTTGCGGCAAACGCTTTGGCTGGCAACTCGGCGAGTTGCCCAAGGGTTACGACCACAAATACATCTACAGCCACCTCGGCTACAACCTCAAGCCGCTCGACCCCCAAGCTGCCATCGGCCGCCAACAGCTTAAAAAGCTCCCCGCTTTCATCGAAGCCCGCAAACGGAACTGGGAAATCCTTCGCGCCGGCCTCGCTGACCTTGAAGATGTCTTCGAATTCAGTCTCCCAACCCACGCCACAGCATGGCAACCGCCCGCTACTCGCCACTCGCCACCCGCTACTTCTTCCTTTTCTTGGGACTACACCGGCTGCCGCACCGATTGTTCGTGGTTCGGTTTCATGATTCGCGTCAAGCCTTCCGCTCCCTTCACGCATAGCGCCCTGGCTCACCACTTGGATGAAAAAAAGATCGGCAACCGAATGTTCTTCGGCGGCAATCTCCTACGCCAGCCTGTCTTTGTGCAAATGCGCAAGAACCGCCCCGAGTCCATCCGCCTGGTTGGTTCCCATGGCGCAGCCCTCCCAAAGATCAACGACGCCAGCATCGCTGCCGCATTCCCCGGAGCCGACGCCATCATGAACACCGCCATCTTCCTTGGCACCTATCCGGGACTGACCCAAGAAATGCTCGACTACGAGATTCAAGTGATCCGTGAATTTGTGGGTTCAATACCCTGCTGCAAATGAATCCA
>CALAPX010000093.1 GCA_937888355.1 uncultured Spartobacteria bacterium | reverse complement strand
CAACCTCGATCAAGAAGTCGTCGTATTCACGAAACCCAGCGTTGTCTTGGAGTTTCCAAGGGCGCTTCGGACGCCAGATGGTTGTGAATTGACTATTGTAGACGGGATCATAAGCAACCGTAAAATCCTGGTTCAACAAGCGGACACTCACAGCATCAATAGGAAGTCTCTTTTCGGCGACATCACAGACGAGTGAGAAAGATTTTGTTTCACCTTCCATCCAATCGCCGACGACTGGCTGTTTGATGCGCCAATTCTTCCCGGCTCCTTGAAAGGCAATGGAGACCTCTGAGTTTTTCCAGTCCTCCTTGGGAGGAGCTTTCATCTCGAAGGTTTGTTCAAACACGAGACCTTCGGGGTTTGGAGTTTGGTGGGGACGGGACTTGCGCGCAGCGATTTCCTCAGGAGTGAGGGCACGGTTCCAAAGCCGCACATCATCGATTAAAGAACGGACGGCAGAGTCCGGGCTTGCATCCCGGCCGATGAACAGGGCGCCTGTGCTAGGGGTCCGTTCGCGGGCGATGTCCATGTGCTTGGCGGGTTTGCCATTCACGTAAAGGCACGCGGTTGTCCCGTTGTAGGTCAGCGCGAGGTGGTGCCACTTCCCCTTGGCAAGGTGTTCGCTGGAAGACAACCAGAACCGGTTTTCCTTGTTCCCACCGATATTAAGGATAGCCGCAGGGTGGTCACGTTCAACCAAGAGCGCAAAGAACCCATCGGTGTTCAGGTTCTTGTTTTTAGAGGCGATCCAAGCGAACCGCTCTGGGTACATCCATTGCTCGGGAAGTTTGAACCAGCCTTCAAGTGTGAAGCGGGTGGGATCAATAGCTTCACTGTGCGGGATTTCAATACCGGACATTTCAATGGCTAGTCCCGCTCTGGTGGCTCCGATGACTGTGCCTTCGGTGTAGAGGGGGGAGGGTGTGATCTCGGCGGTGAGAGTGAGGCTGTCAGGCCACCCGATGATGCGGAGGTTTGAGTTTCCTCCTAAAAGGTTCCCCTGCTCGTCGACGAATTCCAGGTTGTAGAGTTCGTAGTGCTGGGCGAAGCGGCCGGATTCCCAAAGGCGTATGTCTTCCATGCGTTTGGAGTCAGTCCGCATACCAGCCTGGCATCGCGCGGCACGGTAAACTTTGCCGTCTTTTTTGATCTCAATGCTAAGACGGGCAGGGGCAAGCGATCCGGCGCGCGAGAGCCCGGCAGCGAGGACCTGAGGAGCGTCCATCCCATCGTTGAGCAATCCAAAGTGGGGGTTCTGGATGTCATCGGCATCGATCTCAAATCCGTAGTAGCCGGTTTCGAGACGGAGAAGATCCTTTGAGGGATCATTAGGAACTCTTCTCCAGCCATTGGGGAAAAAGCCAAAACTAAAATCCCCGGGGAAAATAAGCGGTGCGGGGTTGCCTTCTGTTATCTTAGCCTCCGCTTGGGTGGAGGGAGGGGCCTCCGCTGGAGATGGCAATTGAAGAAGAAAAAGAACAAAAGCGGCTAAAAACACCCGGGGATTGCTGAAAAGCATAATATCTATGAATGGTTGGCGAGAGGCTAAAGTGGCGCCGCATTCGATCCATAAAATCAAGGATATGCAATGCCCGTAGTCTTAGGGACCAGTGATTTGGGCGAAGCGTCTTCAGGGAGGCCGGAATTATTCGGGTCTCCTCCTGCAATATGATCGTGGTGGCCCCAAGAAACGGGGTGGAGCCAATCTGATTGTTGGCGGGTCAAGAGCGGACTATTTTACCAACTTCGTGATGCGTCCCCACCTGTTCCAGTCTTGAATATACAAGTTGCCGTCGGGGTCGATGGCGCAGCCGTGGGGAGCCGTAAAGACGCCTTCCTTCCAATCCTCTGGTGGCACTTGGAAATTTGCGCGCTGGGCTTCAACAGGGTTGTCACCGAGTTCGCTCAGGATTTTGTAGTCCTTGTCGAGAAGCACGGCACGACCTGCGAGTTCGGCAACAAGGATGAGATCCCCACGGATCGAGGTGCTGCATGGACGGCGCAGGCCGGTGATCGGGATGTGGACGACATTGCCCTCGAGATCGAGCAACTGGATGCGCAGGTTTTCGCGGTCACTGATAACAATCAGGGGCCTATCGGGATTGCGGTCATCGATTGTGAGTCCATGACATGTCGCAAACTGGCCTGGAGCTTTGCCCCGCGACCCGAACTTTCCGAGAAATGTTCCATCCTGGGAGTATTTGTAGATCAGGTTTGTGCCATACCCATCAGCGACATAGATCGTGCCATCCGGTGCGACATCGGCGGCAGTGGCCTTCAACCATGGACGGTCTTCGGATCCCTCCTTATATTCGATGGAGAGAACGATGTTGCCATCGAGATCAAGTTTGCACACGCGGTGGCCACCGGCGGCGTAGAGGTATTCTTTTCCGTTCTCTACGCGATGAACGAGGCTGTGAAAACGGCGGGAGTGTTCACCCAAGGTTTTGATGAATGTGCCGTCAGGTTG
>CALAPX010000092.1 GCA_937888355.1 uncultured Spartobacteria bacterium | reverse complement strand
ACTGACCGATTCCTTTTTTACCCATGGATGAAAAAAATCATAGGCTTGGTTTGTCGATTGAACTCTGAGGACTGAGTGGGTGAGACCATTTTTTGCGATAACGCTGGTGGGCGCTCCGCTTCCATCGGTCAGCACGGCTAACACGACCAGAATCGAGAAAAGCGGCTTAATAAGACGTTGAAGGTTCATTTTTTGAGGTTTTGCTCCGAGGTGACTCCGTAGCGCTCCAGGATGCGGGGGCGGGCTTTTTCGACCAATTTGCTCTCCAAGACGATCGGGCGATCATCACCCAGAAGTGAAATCAAATGATAGTCGACTGGTTTGGCGAACGCCGTGGCCACATCTTCAATCGAGCGGATCGGTTCACCGTTGATTGATTCCACTGGAGCGTGGAGAAACTCCCCGGCATAGCTGTTCACCGGATCAGGCAAGATACTTCCGATTACCACAGGCTCGCGCACCGTCTTGTGGAGCTCATCTTTTACAAAGTAATCGAACAGGTAATTGAGTCGCTGGTTTCCAGGATCGTGAGCCTCCATGAAGTTCCAGTCGACCGGTTGGAATACCAATCCGCCGAACACAACAAATCGTGGCTTTTCATCATAGGCACTGGCCTGAAGGGTGAATGGCCACGGTGAGTGCAGTGGCACGGAGAAGGTTTTCTTTTGTCCGTGTCGAAGCACTTCCAACTCCACCTTATCTCCCTTGAATTTCCTCTCCACAACCTCGGTCAATGGCACTGGCCCATTGGCATCGATAGGGATCATGCCGTCACTGGAAATCTTAAGACCATCGATCGACAGCAACACATCGCCCGGTTCGACCAACCCCTCTGAGGATCCCGTGGAGTAAACGCTGGATACCAGCACACCGCAGTTGTCATCCTCCAGTCCCAGCGCCTTCCGCATGGCAGGGTTAAACAGTGACTCATAAGTTAATGCCAGATCCACATAACGGTCATAGGTCCCGTCTTCGACATCCTTCAGAAACCTCGTAACCACGGGCGTTGGGATCATGTACCCGACATTTTGAGCTATATCCCCCCGAAATCCTTGAAATGCGACCCCAACGACCTTTCCAGCCTGCATCACTGGACCGCCGCTGTTTCCAGGATTGATCGCAGCATCAATCTGGACGGCCAAGTGCGAATCCATGCCCGAGTGCGAGTAGGTTTGAAAATCTATTCGGGATACAATTCCACGCGTCACTGAGAGGCGACTCCCTCCGATCGGATACCCGTATACCGAGACGATCGACTCGATTGTTGGAATCCCTCCAAACTCAAGCGGGAGCATTCCAGAAAAAAAACCTTTCCGCTCCACCTCTAGCAATGCCAAGTCGCAATCGTGTGCGATATGCGCCACACGGGCGATCCATGGCTGGGGATCGCCTTCCTTAGAAACAGTCAAAAACCTGGCATTACTAACCACATGGGCATTCGTCATGATCCGGTTCCCTGAGATCACAAAGCCAGTTCCCGCCCCCGAACGGACCTCCCCAGGGTTCCATGGCATTTTATAGTTTGGCTCCAGAGACGTCCCTTCAATCCTCACCACACTTTCCGTAATGTGCGATGCCTGGAGACCCGCAGCGAATACAACCATCAACAGAATCTGAAAACGCAGCATTTGTGCACCCTATCAGAGCGTTGGCGAACTTCAACCTGCAGCTCAAGGCGTTTTGCTAGGGTTTGCGCTTGGGGCCTCAAGTGTGATTGGATATATTGAAATGAACGCCGTTGCTTACCTAGGCCCAGAGGGAACCTTTTCGTGGATCCTTGCCCGTTCAAGATTCGGCGACAAAAAAGCACTGATCCCCTGTCCCGCTATCGATGCGGTCTTCGAGGCAGTTGCCGGTGGCAGTTGCCCAGTCGGCTTGGTTCCGGTTGAAAACTCATCCGGTGGCACGGTGCACGACACGATTGATCTTCTCATCCGCCATGCGGGATCCATTTTTATTACAGAGGAACCTTCACTGGATATTCGAATTGCTCTACTCGGCCACAAGGGCACTGCACCACGCACTATCCACTCCCACTTCACGCAGATCACCCATCATAGGGAATGGCTTAAACAGCAGTTCCCAAAGGCAAAACTTGTTCCGGCCGCCAGCACAACCCAGGCGGCAGCCAAGGCTGCGGGATCGCGCGGCGGGGCGGCCCTCGCCTCCCCCGGTGCGGCAGGCATCTACGGACTGGATATTTTAGAGATTCCAGAGCCTGCCTCAGCGGTAAATGTCACCAACTTCTTCACTGTCTCCCTCGCTCCCACCAAATCGACGAGGGCCAACCGTACGGCTCTAGTCGCCGAACTCAAAAATCAATGCGGAAGCCTTCACAAGTTTCTTGGCCCGTTTGCACGGCAGGGCGTCACCCTCACCCGCATTATTTCGAGGCCTGTGCCCGGCCAACCTCAAACCTACGTCTTCTACATTGAACTTGAGGGGGCCGCTCATGAAGAGCGGGTCGCCAGCGCTCTCCGAGCTGCAACCAAGCAAGCGCACACGCTAACCCTTCTTGGAAGTTTTCCCGTTGGGCGTAGATTCCGATCCTGACTTGTCAAACACTCACAACTTTGCGAACCCATCCCCATCTTATGAAACCCTGCCACCTGCTTCCACTGATTGCCGTGCTATTCAGCGCCCTTTTTGCTCAGGGCCAAGAGACCACCATCACCGTAAAGAAAAGTGACTCGATCAACATAACAATACAGCCCTTTGGAGGTTCCGATGCCGCCACTGCATCGAAGATCGTGCAAAACGACCTTGATCTCTCGGGAGTTTTTTCCATCGGAGTCTCCCAGCGTGCAAACTTTGTCGTGTCTGCCACAGCCACCTCGGGACTCCTCCAAGGCATTGTCACAGACAACCGTGGCGGCACGATGCTTCAGAAAAGTTACTCAGGCAACATCCGCTCGGCTGCCCATAATTTTGCAAAGGATATCGTAGAAACTCTTGCCGGTGTCCCCTCTATTTTCACCTCGAAAATTGCTTTCGTCGCAAACCGAACCGGCGCAAAGGAAATTTACTTGGCCGACTATGATGGCGCAAACCAAGTCCAGTTAACCAGAGACGGCACAATCAGCGTTGCGCCGGCGATATCGACGGACGCCTCAAGAATAGCCTACACAGGCTACAAAAGCGGGTATGCGGATATTTACCTCATGGAACTTGCCAGTGGTTCACGGCGTCCGATCTTGAAATTCCCAGGCACCAACTCGGGGGCATCATTCTCACCGGATGGTTCACGCATCGCCTGCACACTCAGCCGCGATGGAAACCCAGAGCTTTATATCGCTACGGCCAATGGCAGTGGTGCCCGACGCCTCACCCGTACTCGCGCGGTGGAGTCTTCACCATCTTGGTCGCCCGATGGGTCGGAGATCGTTTATTCATCAGATGAACGAGGGGGCCCTCAGCTCTATCGCATCAGCGCGTCCGGAGAAACCGGACGCCTAATTCCCACTGGTTATGGCTACTGCACAGAGCCAAACTGGTCTCCTGATGGAAAAAAAATCGCTTTCACCGTCAGGCAGGGTGGATTCTCGATCGCCGTCATTGAGCTTGCCACTGGAGCGACACGCATTCTTGCCCCCGGGCAAGATCCCTGCTGGGGCGCGGACTCCCGTCATCTCATCTATAGTGACGAAGGTTCACTCATTCTCTTAGACAGCGTGAAGGGGCGCCGCACTCCAGTCGTGAGTGGTCTTGGCAAGATTTCCGAGCCTAGTTGGTCTCGCTGAACCCAAGCAAATTCCTTAATAAATCCAACGCTTCAGGCGTCCATAGCGAACCCAAGCAAAGCCAGCCACAGCGCCGCCGATGTGGGCCATGTTGCCAATGTTGCCGAACATCCCGCTCAACTGCAGCACCCCTGACAGAATAACCAATCCAATCCCAAGCCACATCGCTTGCATTCGCACGGGAATGACAAAAAACAATAGCACCGTGATCGGCATACGCGGATAAAGAGTCGAAAATGCGGCGATCAGTCCGCAAACCGCTCCGGATGCACCGAGCAGAACCGTGTTGGAATCGTAAACCATCTGCAGCAAGCCTCCGGCAATTCCGGCCACCAAATACAACTGCAAAAAGCGCCGCACCCCAAGCAGGCCTTCAAGAATGTTACCGGAGAACCAAATGCCAAGCATGTTTACAAGCAAGTGAAAGAAGCCGGCATGCAAGAACTGGTAAGTCACCGGTTGCCATATCATGCCTGTTAGCAATCCCTCACCGCTCAAACCAAAGAAGTCATTGACAATAATTTGCTGCCGACGGTTTAGAAACTCGGTGAAGACATAGACCAACACGTTCAGGCCAATAAGAACCTTGGTCGCTGTGAAACGGAAATTATCTCGTCGGGATAGCACCCGAGAACCCTATCGGCGGTATTGGCAATTGTCGACCCGCATCCCAAGCTAGCGCAGGCCGACTGCCTTGCGCACGCGTCCGATGGTTTTCTCAGCGGTATCCCGAGCCCGTTCAGCGCCCTCGGCAAGAATCTTGTCGACATATCCGGGATCGGCCATCAATTCCTCACGCTTTCGCCTGAATGGCTCGAAATGGGACTTCACCGATTCAAACAGGCGCTTTTTAAAATCACCGTACCCTGTGCCGCCGATATTGAACTCCTCAACCATGCGACTCACTTCTTCCGGAGCCGCCACCAGCTTGTAGAGATCCAAAATCACCGACCCCTCGACTGACTTGGGCGCCTCTACTGGAGTGGAATCTGTTTTAATGCCCATGATTTTTTTACGGAGCGCTTTCTCTTCCATGAACATCTCTATGGTGTTGTCATAGCTCTTGCTCATTTTGCCTCCGTCCACTCCTGGAACCACTGCGGCATCCTCGCGGATGCATGGCTCAGGCAATTTGAACACCTCCCCGTAGATTTCGTTCATCTTGGTGGCGATGTCGCGCGTGACCTCCAAGTGTTGCTTCTGGTCACGCCCAACAGGAACCAAATCGGAATCATAAAGCAGAATATCTGCTGCCATGAGCACTGGGTAAGAAAACAACCCGTGCGTGGCAGGAAGCCCCCTAGCCATCTTGTCTTTGAACGAATGGCATCGCTCAAGGAGGCCCATTGGAGTCAAGGTGCTCAAGATCCACGCCAACTCGGTTACTTCCGGCACATCGGATTGACGAAAAAAAACAGCCCTTGCTGGATCAAGCCCGCAAGCCAAAAAATCGAGCGCCAGATTTCTTACATTTTTGCGCAACAACTCCGCATCACGCACCGTGGTCAACGCATGAAGGTCTGCAATGAAATAAAATGCCTCGCCCCGTTCTTGCAGTTCGATGGCAGGTTTCATCATGCCAAAATAATTGCCCAGATGGGGTGTCCCGGATGGCTGGATGCCGGAAAGTATTCTCATCCGGCGTGCATACCATGTCTGCTATTATATTGTACCATCTTTTTCACATTCCAGAGAAAGGCTTGGGCGCAATCCATAAGTCCCCCTGACGGAAACTTGAAAATGGTTGGAACTCGCAGTCGCTCGCCTTTATCGTGCGATATCCATGAAGCTCGGTTCCTTATTCTTACTTCAAAAGCAACTCACCCTCCTAGTGCTTGTGCTAGGTGTCACCTTCTGCACGGCCCAAGAAAGCTATATCATTTTTGACAATCAAACCGGCAGGATTCTTGAATCAAAAAATCCCGACAAAAAATTGCCAGTGGCAAGCCTGACCAAAATTGCCACCACAGTTGTCGCTCTCGACTGGGCGGAACTTCACAATATCAACCTTGCCGATCAAATGATTATTCCACTGGATGCCACAGCGGATGGACTCGCGAATCCAATCGGACTTCAACCAGGTGACTCGTTGAGCATCCGCGACTTAATTTATTGCTCCCTTTTGGCCTCAGACAATGTTTCCGCAAATACTCTTGCATCGAATATCGGGTCTAGAATTCCAAACCCTACTGGCCTTGCCCCGAGGGAGAATTTCGTCTCGCAAATGAACGCCTTGGCTCGGAATTTATTCATGAAGCGCACGCTCTTTCTCAATCCCACTGGAGCTGACCACCGTACCGATATGGCCAAACCGTACTCCACCGCCGAAGACATGGCTCGACTCACCCGGCATGCCATGCAAAAGGCCTCTTTTGCGTTTTATGTGGAGCAAAAGTCCCGCCAAATCCACATCCTCCGCAATGGCACGGATTACCCACACGAGATCCGGAACACCAATGAACTCCTCGGCAGAGCCGGCATCGATGGAGTAAAAACCGGCCGCACAAAAAATGCCGGTGACTGTCTGGTGCTTTCATCTCAACAGGCCCCCGAATCGCGCAGGGAGGGCGAACAGGTGTTTATCACTCCCCGCCGTATCAGCATTGTGCTTCTACGTTCGCTTGACCGCTTCCAGGATGGGTGGAATTTCATTCACCACGGTTGGAAACTCTACGATGCATGGGCCTCAGAAGGACGTCTGGTGGACCCAGTCGACGCGCTTTAATAAGATGTCCAGAACCCGTATCGGCATTCTAACCAGCGGCGGGGATTGCCCCGGCTTGAATGCTGTGATCACCGCTGCCAGCCGCTGTGCTGAAAAACGCGACTGGGATCTCCTTGGCTTCTGTGACGGGTTTGAAGGACTAATCTCCGGAACCCCTCCCCGCCTGCTCAGCCGAAAGGAAACATCTGGAATTATGCACACTGGAGGCACAATTCTAGGCACAGTAAACCGAGGCCATTTCATCTCTCGGAGAGGCCCACGAAATGCGAGTTTCATCCCGGCTGAAATTATCGGCAAAACACGCCGCACATTTGAGGAGTTCAGCCTACTGGGCCTAATCGTCGTCGGCGGCGATGGATCACTCAATACGGCGCTTCAACTCTATCAAGCGGGTCTTCCCGTGGTCGGAGTGCCCAAAACAATCGACAACGATCTCGAGGCGACCGCCATGACATTTGGGTTCGACTCAGCCGTTGAGTGCGTGGGATCGGCCCTCGACCGTCTTCACACCACCGCATCAAGCCACAAACGCATCATGATCCTTGAGGCGATGGGCCGCCACGCAGGTTGGATTGCCCTCCATGGCGGCGTTGCCGGTGGAGCGGACATGATCTTAATTCCTGAAATCCCTTTCGACTTCGACAAGATCATTGCCGAGGTCGAACGCCGAGACAACGAGGGGGCCGCCTGCACGATGATCGTGGCGGCAGAGGGCGCCACTCCTCGCTCGGGCCGCCAAATCCGCCACCGATCAGCATCGGGCGACAAACGATTGGGTGGCATCTCTGACGTGATTGCGCGGGAAATCTCCGAGCGCACCGGCCGCGATGTCCGTTCCTGCGTACTGGGTCACCTGCAACGAGGCGGTGCTCCGACCATGACCGACCGGATCCTCGCGACTTGCTTTGGCGTCCGTGCAGTCGAACTCGTCGCCGAAGGAAAGTTCGGCACAATGGTAAGCCATAAAAACCACTGCACAGTCGATGCTCCGCTCGCGGATGCCGTCCAACGCATGCGCAAAGTCAACCCAGATTCACACCTCGTCCAAGCAGCCCGATCCGTAGGGATCAGCTTTGGAGATTGACCCCGCCAGGCCCTATGGCCATTCCGCAGTAAACTGTCACAATCCCCAACGTCATGGCTCGGGACGGCTCACAGTGGAATCCACAAGACCTCAGGAGGGCATTCATACTCAACCCTCTTGGAAATGACTCAATAGATTCCCCAAGATATTGGTAGGCATCCTTACTGCGGGTCAAAGCCCCGGCAATTCGTGGCAACACATGGTGTAGATAATATCGGTAGATCGATAAGATAGCTGGATTCTCCGGTAGGGAAAAATCCAACACAATTAAATGCCCCCCATCGACGAGCACCCGCCTCATTTCCAGAACAGCTGCCTTCCAGTCCGCCATGTTTCTCAACCCAAAGGCCACAGTGACAAGATCGAATGAGGCATCGGCAAATGGCAGCGCCAAGGCATCAGCTTGAACCAAGGAGGGCACCCCCTTTCGCTGTGCTTGCGCCAGCATCGGCAGACAAAAGTCCGCTGCTGTAACCGACGCCGCAGGACATGCCTTTTTCAATGCAATGGCTAAATCTCCGCTGCCGGTAGCCAGGTCAAGAATCCTCTGTTGAGCATGTCTGGCCCCCAGTCGGGCCACTCGGAAACGCCAATAATAATCCAATCCGCCACTCAGAAGGTGGTTGGCAAAATCATACCTTGCCGCGATCGCCGTGAACGTCGATTTTACAAATTGGGGGTCTTGCTGTTGCAGGAGAGTGCTCACGAGAGGTGCTTTAATAAGTGCTCACGAGAGGACTCGAACCTCCACGGGTTACCCCATACGATCCTGAGTCGTATGCGTCTGCCAGTTCCGCCACGTGAGCAATTAAAGGGGCGTAAGTTTGCCCGATTCGCCAAGACTGTAAACCAGAAAATGCCATGACTTTTGCCCTTTTAGCTAGGCGAGACCACAGATTCCAAAACTAGAGCTGGACATGCCCCAATCCGTACGCTATAAGTTTGTCTTCATGATTATGCAACGTAAAAGCGCGTTCTCCCGTCGCGGACCAGATTTGGTCACAGAGGAGCTAGTTGCCGTGCTGACAAAAAAGAGCTCCTTCGAGTTCAAACAGTTGTTCGACATGGTACACGAACAACTCCGTGCTAGAAAAGCAGCAAGTGGTGGTGAGGAAATGCTACGCCTAAGAGCCTACGAAAAACTTCAAAACCTTGTCTCCCGTGGCATGGTCAAGAAAACGGGCAAAAAATATAAAGGCTTGGCATCAATCTCCAAAGCTCTCATCCCAGATCCCATCCCGGTTCCCAAGTAGTCTCGACCCCTAGAATATTTCCTCCCCGGAGCATATCGCGCTTGCAGTGCGGGCTGGAGTCTTTTTAACTCCCCCGTCTATGTCATTACCGGATTCCGCCTACTCGCGAAAGAATCCTTTTCCGGCTGCAATGTCCGTCAATCAGAAGTTGACGGGCGAAGGGTCTAACAAGGATACACGCCACTTCGAAATTTCCCTGCAAGGGTCCGACCTCCACTATGAGGTGGGAGACTCACTTGGGGTCTTCCCGACTAACAACCCTGAACTTGTTGAGCTCCTCCTCCAGGAACTCGGCTTTTCCGGCAATGAGCCCGTGACCACCCCCGATGGCACTGCGACGACAATCCGTCAGGCTCTCCTTACGAATTACATTATCAGCGAGCCCTCCAAGCAGCTCCTCCAAGCCATTTCCGAGAAGGACACCTCCGGGCAATTTCTAGCAAATCTTCTCCTTCCAGAGGAAAAGGCTTCACTAGAAAACTTTCTATGGGGAAAGGATGTGCTCGATGTCCTCCAGGAGTTCACTGCCGCGAAGTTCTCCCCGGAGGATTTCGTCAAGGTTCTTCGCAAACTCCAGCCTCGCCTCTACTCTATCGCCTCATCCCAGAAATCGGTGGGCGAATCAGTGCACCTCACTGTTGCAGTAGTTCGCTACTCGGTGAAACACAGTGAGCGGGCTCGCGAGGGCGTTTGTTCAACTTATCTCGCCGACAGATCTGATGCCAAAATTTCTGTTTTTGTCCATGCGGCAAAACATTTCCGCGTTCCTGAGAACACCGATGCCCCTGTCATTATGGTGGGTCCCGGTACAGGAATTGCCCCCTTCCGCGCATTCCTCCAGGAAAGGGCTGCCACTGGAGCCAAAGGCCCTAACTGGGTCTTCTTCGGCGAGCAAAAATCCACCTCTGATTTTTTCTACAAGGAGGAATTTGAAGCCGCTCAGACCAGCGGTGTATTGACGAAATTCACCACGGCTTTCTCCCGTGACCAGCAGGAGAAGATCTACGTCCAGCACCGCATGCTGGAACACGGAGCAGAAATTTACAATTGGCTCGAAAAAGGAGCTTACTTTTACGTGTGCGGTGATGCCAAAAATATGGCGAAAGATGTCGACGCTGCCCTGCACAAGATCGTCGAGACTCACGCTGGCATGACTCCTGAGCAGGCGAAGGATTACATCGACGCAATCAAAAAAGAAAAACGCTATCGGAAGGACGTCTACTGATGGCAGGCAGAAGAAGCCTTAAATGGATCCTCCTTGGGGCAGGTGCTCTGACTATGCTTCTCAAAGTGGTTCTGTTGATGCGCTTCGACCAGTCGCGAAAATTTCCGATGGATCCCACGGACAACCCATGATCGACACCCCTAAGCACGTCCACTTTCTGGGTGTCTGCGGCACAGCCATGGGTTCTGTTGCCGCAGCCATGCGGGATAGTGGTTATGTTGTAACCGGGCAGGACGACAACGTCTACCCCCCCATGTCCACCTTCCTTGAAGCCAAGGGGATCCCTGTCACCAAAGGATTCCACCCGGAGGACATCCCCGCAGCGGATCTTATCGTCATCGGCAATGCCTTGTCCCGGGGCAATCCGACTGTCGAGTCTGTACTGAACCGTAAACAGCTCTACCTATCGCTTCCCGAGACACTCAAACACTTCTTCCTGCGGGGCAGGAGCAATCTGCTTGTCACTGGAACCCACGGCAAAACAACCACCACTTCCATGCTCGCCTGGATTTTTGAATCCGCCGGCATGGCTCCTGGTTATCTCATTGGCGGAATCCCTGCAAACCTCGGTCAGGGTGCCTGCCTTCGCGATTCGAAATATTTTATTATAGAGGGTGATGAATACGATACAGCGTTTTTCGACAAGCGCTCAAAGTTCGTTCATTACCTTCCTGAACTTGTTGTGGTGAACAACATCGAGTTTGACCATGCGGATATCTACAACTCGCTAGAGGAAATCAAAACAAGCTTCCAACGATTATTGAATATCGTCCCTTCCAAAGGTCTCGTGTTGATCAACGGAGATGATGAAAATTCCCGCGATGTCGCCCACAAATGTCCGGCTCCTGTTATAGAAGTGGGCTTTTCGGAGCACTGTAAAAACCGGATCGAAAACGTCTCCCACACACCGGAGGGTTGTTCATTTGATCTCCTTGGAAGCCGACTCAGCATCCCCATGTCGGGAGACTTCAATATCCGCAACGCTGCAATGGCCGCCTCTGCGGCTGCCCACTACGGAATCCCGATAGAAAAAATATCGGCGGCATTGGCCTCCTTCCAAGGCATCCGGCGCAGACAGGAAATTCGCGGCACCGTTCGCGGCATCACCATTATTGACGACTTTGGCCACCACCCCACCGCCATTCGGGAAACCCTCTCCGGCCTGCGCAAGAAATTTGGTTCTGTAAAACTTTGGGCGGTCTTTGAACCCCGATCGAACACCACCCGCCGCGCGGTCTTTCAACACGACCTTCCCGCTGCATTTTCAATGGCCGATGGAGTCATGATCTCGCGCGTTGCCCGCCTTGAACAACTCGCCCCGGAAGAACGGCTAGACCCCGAACGCGTTATTGCCGATATTGCCGCCACTGGAAAACCGGCTTACTACGAAGACACTGCGGATGATATTGTTCAACGCCTCAAACCCCTCGCCAATGATGGCGACGTGGTCATTGTCTTCAGCAATGGTGGCTTCGATGGAATTCACCAAAAACTCCTCGAGCAACTTTAAAAAAAGCTCCCCTCACCCAAGCGGATACTTCCGACCCGGCTCAGGCAATAACACCTCCGCACCAGGGAGATCCTTGAAGATAGACAGCTGAAACCACTCAAGAGCCGGCTTATCTCCGTGGACAAGGACGATCTGCGAAGGTTTCAACAACTTGGCGTAGTTTCTCAAGGTCTCACGGGTCGCGTGGGCGCTGAACTGAAACTCCTCGACTCGGCAACGCAGCGGAATTGCCGGATGCTTCTTGTCTAGCATCACTTCGTCCCCTGGCAAAGCGCGGCGCACGCGTGCCGAAGGCGAATCAGGATCAGAATAGCCAACAAAAAACATGTTCTGCTCAGGATCTCCTAGCACCCGCCGGGCAAAAATATTTGACAGGGTGTGCTCGGTCATCATCCCGCTTGAAATCGCATAAATGCTCTTCTTCTTGGGAACCGCTGTTAAAATTTCACGACCGGAGAGAATATAGGGAGCCATCTCCTGGAGGAGTTGCAACTCCGGGTAGTTACGACGCGAAAACCCTGCCAACTTGTCATAGATAGTTGTGATTTTGACGCTCAGCCCGCCAATATAAACTGGCACATGTCCGATCTCCCCACGCAGGCGCATTTTCCAGAGTATCGCCAGCACCTCTTGTGTCTTGCCAAGCGCAAATACCGGGATCGTTAAAGATCCACCGGACTCCATTACCCCGCGCACAGCTCGGCAGAACCTCTCTTCCTCTCTGGCTCGAGTAAAGGCCAGAGGAGTGGGAGAGTCGCCCCGCGTTGTTTCCATGATCAACACATCCACACCCTCGCTCGGAAAATCGGCGCCGGTCATGATCGCCTGATCCTCAAAATTCACATCGCCGGTGTAAAATACAGAGCGCCCCTGATAGCGGATTAACACCCCAGCCGATCCAAGGATATGGCCTGCATGGTAAAACTCAAAAGTCACCTCATTGTCATCCTCGCAGGGTTCGCCAAGCAGGTTCAACCGTCGCCGGAGCGCGCAACTTACCCATGACTGGCGGCATAACTCCACTCCACGATGCGTGAACAACGGATACTCCATAAGACCGAGCTCCTCCCGCTGTCGCGTCATTACGTTTACAGAATTGTGGAGCATGATCTCGGAAATCTGCGCCGTATCCTCAGTTAGAAAAACCGGGCACCTCTGCTCTCGACGCGTCAATGCTGGCAACGAGCCGATGTGGTCTTGATGGGCATGGGTGACAATAATTGCATCTACCTCGCCCACAGGAACCGTTGAAAAGTCAGGTGTCGAGCCAAGGCCGTCGATCTTCGGGTCTGCTCCGGCATCAAGGATGATATTTTTGCCTCCGATTTTGAGACAGTATGAGTTCGAGCCGATACCAAGGTGGCGTGTGAGGTTGATGAATTCCATGCTAATGAATGCCCAAGTCTATAACCGTAATTTTAGCATGGAATTTATAGTCGGCCTTCGTCGGCGTCTATGTAATCAAACATCGTTAGAATATCATCGCGCTCGGAAAACCCGCTTTCCTGCTTTCGGCGGGACAAGGTCACGGCAAGATCATCCCTCCACCCCCGCGTGATCATAAATCCATTCCAAACCTCAATTTGCTCATCCGTCGGACGAACACCCAGGGCAAAGCTCCACTCAAGAATCCCGGCATCATCTCCACCTGCACGAACACGATCCGCCAATGCTTCATACTCCAAGCCAAGAAATGAGACCATTCGCTGATCAAATCCCTTGCCAAGATTCGCATGCAAATCCGGATGGAGCTCACCTGCGGCCATTAACCTGATTTTGTCGATTATTCTTCCGAAATAAACAATTCCACCGACAGATTCCTTTGGTGATCGCGGGTACTTCATGCGGGCAGACTCTGTAGAATCGAACCCCGTGGTGCAATAAGTATACGGGTCTTAGTTTTGCATTGGAAAACAGTCGGCACCCAACTCAAATAAAAAATCACTTCCTATGCATTCTAATCCACTAGAGCAACCTGCCCGTCCGTTCTGGGCGGCATTCGGTCCCGGACTCCTTTTTGCGGGGGCAGCTGTTGGTGTTTCCCATTTGGTGCAGTCCACCCGGGCTGGTGCCTCCTACGGCCTTTCGATGCTTCTCATCGTCTTTCTGGCAAATGCGGTAAAGTTTCCCTCCTTCCGCTTTGCCCCCCATTTTGCAGCTGTCACCGGTCACTCGCTACTCAACTCATACCGGCGCCAAGGCCGGTGGACACTCATTGTTTTTTCTCTTCTGACATTTGGCACCATGTTCACCGTCACAGCGGTCGTAACTTTGGTAACAGCCGGTGTTGCAATCGCTGTCTTCGGATTGGAAGGGCCTCTGACATGGCTTGCCGGCCCTCACAACAATCTTCTCGCGGCATCCTCTCTACTCATTGGCTCATCTGCTGTTCTTCTTTTCATCGGTGGATACAAATGGCTCGACCGCTTCATGAAGTTGGTCATGCCTCTTCTGACGATATCAACCTTTGCGGCGACTGCATTGGCTCTGGGGCGCATTGATTGGTCGTTTTCCGCATTTCTTCCAATTGGCCTGCTCGACGACCCGGCGGCTATTCTTTTCATGGTTGCCTTAATCGGTTGGATGCCATCCCCCATCGACATCTCGGTTTGGAGTTCGCTCTGGACGGTGGCCCGCGCAAAGCAACAACACACTTCAGGCAACCTCCGCTCCGCTCTGGCAGATTTCGATGCCGGATACATTATCACTCTCGTACTAGGGCTTGCATTTGTGCTTATGGGCACCGGACTCATGTATGGAAGCGGGATCACCTTCGAAAATAATGCGGCAAAATTCGCAGAGCAGGTTATCGATCTTTACACTAGAACTCTTGGCGATTGGTTTCGACCGCTGATCGGTGGAACAGCATTTCTCGTTATGCTATCCACCACTGTCACAGTAATTGACGCCTTCCCTCGCGTCCTGGCGGCACTACTTGAACAACTCCGTATCGCCTTTGCCAGGACGGCGTCCGATCAAACCGCGGCTCCTGGAGAAGGGGCTCGAATTGCCTACCGAGTTTCCTTTGCAATTCTAGCGGCAGGTTCGCTGGCCATTCTCGCGTGGGGCATGTCGAGCTTCACGGCATTGGTTGATCTAGCGACAACCCTTTCATTTGTGACAGCTCCGGCGCTTTCATTCTTCAACCACCGCGCAGTTTTTGGAGATGAAATACCCAGCAATCTTCACCC
>CALAPX010000091.1 GCA_937888355.1 uncultured Spartobacteria bacterium | reverse complement strand
AGGCTGCCTCCCTGCGCATGCTCTCAAAGATGATCCGTTCCGAGGCTGCTCGGGCGTCCAAGATGACAAGCCCATCGGCTCCCTCCATAAGAATCCACCTGTCGGCGAGTCCACCGATCAATCGGTATTCAGCCCCCAGGTTTTGTTCAGGACGGGCGGGGGTGGTTGGCAACTCCATCTGCGGCGGGGAGGTGAAAGCGTGCCTCTGTGGTAGAGGTTGGGTTTTCGGGGCGTCACGATTGGATAGCGGGGAAAATGGGAATTCCTGCGCTTGGGACTTGGGAGTGGAGGCGGCACGGAGGGATTCGATCGTGCGGCGAATAGAGTTGTAAACCGCTTGGCGAAGCAGGTCAGGTCTGTGCAGTCGGATTTCCCTTTTTGCTGGATGCACATTGCAATCCAATGCGAGGGGATCCATGGAGAGCCTGAGAACTGCAAGTGGGTGGCGGCCCCTTGGAAGCGCTTCAGCATAGGCTTCGCGGAGGGGTTGAAACACTGCTGGACACTGAACCACACGGCCATTGAGGATTATAAATTGGAGTTCACGATCAGGTCGACCCTCGCCCGGTTTTGCGATAAGACCCTCGATAGTGATGCCATTTTCATCGGCGGGTACAAGCGGCATCAGGCGGTCGGAAAGGCTGCTTCCGAAGATATCGCGGATTCTAACGAAGAGGTTGTCCGTTGCCGCCGCCTGCCAAAGAACCCGTCCCTCGCGAATCAACGTCATGGCGACACCCGGATGGGCAATTGCCAGCGATTGCATTTGGTGAACAATACGGGCCGACTCAGTTTCCTCACCGCGAAGAAATTTTCTCCTAGCCGGCACATTATGGAACAATGCCGCTACTTCAATTGTTGTTCCTTCAGCAGCTCCGCTGTCAGTAACAGATTCAATTTTCCCGCCAGAGATGCTTATCTCCGTACCTGCATCATGGCCATGAAGGCGGGTCGTGAGACGGAAGCGCGAGACGCTTGCGATGCTCGGGACCGCCTCGCCACGAAACCCCATGGTGCCTACAGTGGCCAAGTCCGTAGCTGATCGAATTTTGCTTGTTGCATGCCGCTCAAGGCTGAGGAGGGCATCCTCGCGATCCATGCCGGATCCATCGTCCACAACGCGGATTAGAGTCGCCCCGCCGCCTGAAAACTCTACCCGAATACGACCCGCACCGGCATCGATGCTGTTTTCGACTAGTTCTTTCACCACCGAGGCAGGGCGTTCCACGACCTCGCCTGCCGCAACTTGGCTGGCGACCTGATCAGACAGAAGGCGAATGTTTCCCATGCGTTTGACTTTGCATGGATTCGTTCCTATGAAAAGAGTGTGATCACTATCACTGACGCTGCCTCAAAGGCATTGATTGAACTAGTCGCCTCCAAAGGGTCCGGCAACGGGTTGCGTTTGAGTGTGGAAAAAGGCGGGTGCGCTGGTCTGCAATACACGATGGAGATCGGTGCCGAAATGGATGGGGATGACGTAATCGAGCACCTTGGAGCACGCGTCTTCATCAACCCTTCAAGCAAGGATTTCTTGAGTGGATCTGTGCTTGACCATGAGGATGCGCTTTCCGGAGCGGGTTTTCGCATTCGCAACCCACTTGCTTCCCGCTCTTGTGGTTGCGGCACATCTTTCGAGCCAGCCGGGGATACGGCGGAACACTGAGGCACCATGTCAGTAGAGTTCGGAGATAAAAATCGCCGCGGATGGTTCAAGGATCCTTATGAAAAGCCGTCTGGAAGAAAAGGAGGGGATGACGGGGGCCTGTTCGGATGGACTGTTATCATCCTTGTTTTTATTGGAATTGCAGTCGCGTGCTGGATTGGGAGTTTTTATATTTTTGGGCATCCTGAAAAACCGATTAGCCATCAGGTTCTGAGCAGATTGAAGAAAATCGAACCACCCAGGAGGTTTGAATTAACATCTGCTCCGCGAGGTGAATTTCTGAGGGCTCCAGAGTTGCTCGAACGCTACCAGCAAATGAAACCGCGCCAGATTGCGCGGACAAATGAAACGTTAATCCGAAATTACATTCGCAACTATAAACCAGGACGCTCTTGTGCAGTATGTGCTCGGAACATTCAATATCCTGGATTCCTACGAACTAACTGCTGATGAGTTTTTCCCCTCTGGAGTGGTGGCGATTGCCCAGTCCAAAGAGCACCCTGAGCTGCTGATCGAGCAGATCTTTTGTGCCGACAAGCGGGTGATTCCTGCTCTGCACCGCACGCTGCTGACTGGCCTGGATCTTGATCTCAAGAGAGAAAACGAGTTGGCCGCAGTAGTGAATGTCGAGCGATTGCGCGACGGACGTATTAAGCTCACAACCGTTTCAATTTTGTATCCAAGTTATGCATCTGCAGCGGCGGATGGGACATTCACCTTAGAGCCGCCGCGGGAACTGAATGTCGGCGCGGGATTGCCTGTTATCGATACGGCTCGTCTCAGGGAGGCGGATGCGAAGCATGAGCACCACCGCCAGAAGGCGCTGATAGCGAAATCCAAAGCGGCATCCTCAAAGCCGGTGGAAACCGCCTATGCCCCACAACGTCTCATGCGGGTGGAGAAACCGGTCGCTGTCGAGATGGCATCAACTGAAAATGATAATCCTCCGGTTCCTGCGACTCCAGAGATGGAGGTTCGGGCAGCCATTCCTGTAGTGCCGATCGCTGTAGCCTTGCCTGCCACTGAGGTTGCGCCGACGCCGGAAGTTGCCGCAACGCCCGCCGAGCCGCAGCAACCCAAGGTTATTGCCGCTGCAGGCTCGAGAAATTGGCAGGTTTACGAACCCGGTAGAATGCCAAGGGGACGGTTATTGAGTCCGGGAGACATTGCTGGAATCGCTAAAAGCGGGCCAGCCGGTGAGCGAATTTATTTGCAGGGCGAGTTCAATGTTACCGCCTCGGGATCAGACAGGGCCGTATTGCGTGCCCCTCAGCGTGGATTTGGCACCCGTACAGACAAGATCCGAATCATCGTGCAATACCCGAACGGCATGAATGCGCCTGCCGATGGCGCTTCTGTCTCGCGCAATGCACGGCGACCTTTCCAGGTCATGGATATTCGCGAAAGCACAGGCGGCCAAATCAACGTCTATGTCCGCGAAGTCACCACACCCTAGAGCAATCATCTCTGATGAAATCAAGTGTGGCGGGCCGATGCCCTTTTCGCGCTTCATGGAGATTGCTTTGTATAGTGAACCCAGTGGTTACTATGCCAGTGGAGCGGATTGTATCGGAAGGGGAGGGGATTTTTTCACCAGCGTGAGCACGGGCTCGCTGTTTGGACGATTGCTCGCTGGCCAATTTCTTGAGATGTACAATCTGCTCGGCAGTCCGAAGGAGTTCACAATTGTCGAGCAGGGTGCGAACGATGGCTCTCTGGCAATCGATGTGTTGGCAGAGTTCGCTGGCACTCCGCTAGAAAATGTCAGGTTTGTGATTGTTGAGCCCATGGAAGCGCTGCGCGAGTGCCAGGCAAAGATGTTGGAGGGGCGGCGCGTGGAGTGGGTTTCTGATCCATCATATTTACCGGAGTTTAGCGGCGTTCATTTTTCCAACGAACTGTTCGATA
>CALAPX010000090.1 GCA_937888355.1 uncultured Spartobacteria bacterium | reverse complement strand
ACAATAATAGCAATTGGTCTTCCGGTCAAAATTGGACTCTGCAACACCAAATTAATATTGGTAACACAACATTCGTTGCCAATTTTGACGCTCTTTTTTTTCAAGGAACAACTAGAAGAGTTAGCAATAATGATCTGAGTGCGTTCAGCTTCAATGGAATTACTTTTAACTCTAACGCTGGCGTTTTTACATTAAATGGAAATGCAATTTATCTTAATAACTCTGTTATTAATAATTCCGCTAACAACCAGAATATTAACTTGAGTTCCATTACATTAAATGCAACAAGGACAATTAATGCATCAGCGGGAAACATAACGATCAATTCACCGATTCAAGGAAACGGGGGAATTACTAAAACCGGTGTCAACACCCTGAGACTGAATGGAAATAATTCCTACTCAGGCGCAACCACAATAAGTGACGGAATAATCTCGATCGGGAGCACTTCGGCAATTGCTTCTACCAGCCAAGTTAATCTCGGCAATGCAAGCACGCTTCTCTACACAGGCGGTGTTGCCAATATCACAAAAAACATCACCGTTACCGCCGGGAGCGCCACGGTCCAAAATAGCGGTAGCGGTCTGCTCACCCTCTCCGGAGCCCTCTCTAAAGATGGAACGACACTCGTTCTAAATGGCGGCACGCAAGGCATCGATGTTACCGGCGTCATCAGCGGAACATCGGCGAACTCCGATTTGGATGTGTATGGGAACGTTACTTTATCTGCCCCGAATACTTACAACGGTCCAACAACCATCTATAGTGGAGGAAATTTAACTGCCGCTGTCGCCAATGCGATGGGGAACACGACGTCCGTTGTTATGCACAACGGGGGATCCATTCTTGTCAGTGCCAATAGCTCGATCAACGACTCCGCCTCGATGTCTATGAACGGGAGCACACTTGCCTTCAACGGTGATATCACTGAATCAATTGGCGCCTTAACTCTGTCAGCCAACTCGATTATTGATATGAGCGGAGGAATTGTACGCTTAACATTTTCCAGCCTCCTTTCAGCACTAAGTTCTTCGAGTCAGTTGCTTATTTATAATTACACAATGAACTCAGACGCATTGTATTTTGCTAGCAACGCAAACCTGGCAGAAAGCTTACAGTACATTAACTTTTACAGCGATAATGGCACCACGTTACTCACTGACAGTTTTATCGATAGCCAGACTACTCCCTATGAGGTAAAACCATTTCCTGAGCCCGAAAGCTGGTTCTCCGCAGGCGCTTTACTTCTAGGTGCAGGGATCTGGATGATTAAGAAAAAAAGAGCTCAGGCGGCATTGAGCTCTTTGGTGACAGAGTCTAGGGAATCTTAAATGCTTCCCGTAGTTCTTGGATAACGGGCTCGGACATTTTGGACACTGTGCCGATCGCCGTGGCATTGATCACCGCTTCGGCGGTCGATTCGAGGACTTCAAGGCGGTCGAACACGTCAAGCACACTGCTGCCAGTGACCAACACCCCGTCATTTTCCAAAAGTGCGGCGGGCGATGCTTTGCTAACGTAGTTCGCGATTTGATCATCGTGTCCGTATTGAATTCCGTGCGGCACGCGCCCGACCTCTCGTAGGAACACGTAGCTTTCCGGGATCGTGCGACTGTCAAAGACTGCATCGGTGACGCTGAATGCCGTGGCATTGACTGGATGGCTCATCACGATGGCGTTGACATGGGGGTGTTGCTGGTAAATCGCCCGGTGGGCAGGGAGGACCCTGCTCGGAGATTTTCCTGCCTCGGGATTTCCACCCTGAACGATCACAAAGTCTTCAATCCCCAGATGCTCGCGATCCTGTCCGGTGGGTGTGATAAGAAATGAATCATCCCCCACCCTTGCGGAAAAGCTCCCTTCGGTACTGATAAATAAACGCTGCCGGCATCCACGGCGCAGAAAGAGTTGCAACTCGCGACGCAGTTCCTGTTCGCGTTGGCAAGCCTCACCGGCATCAAGTGAGCTAGTAAGGATTGGACGATTCGCCGTAAGAGCAAGCTCCTCCTCGGTGAGGTAGCGGATCGATCCGATTTGATTGCCCTTGATGAGGGTTTTGGCAGCAAACTCAAACGCCTCGAAGCGCTGGAAGGCATGGGATAGCGACTCTCCGCCGACCACCACGCCGTGATTTTCCAAAATTACGCTGTCGTATCCCTCTTGAAATGCCGCCGCGATTTTCTCTCCCAGCATCGCACTTCCAGGAAGCGCGTAGGGAGCAAACCCGGTGCGACCACACACCGAGTGGGCCTGATGGAAGACTTTTGTGTTCGGAACCTCCCGGCAAATACTGAACGCCACCAGAGCCACAGGATGCGCATGAACAATCGCCCGAATGTCTGGGCGCACCGCATAAATCGCCTTGTGGAAGGGAAACTCCGAGGAGGGCGGATGCGGCCCATCAACTGATCCATCGGGCGCCACACGCACGATATCATTCCGAGTCAGGCTCCCTTTGTCCACGCGCGCTGGAGTGATCCATATCCCGCCATCCGATTCGCGGATCGAGAGGTTGCCGCCGGAAGTCGTTGTCATGCGGTAGCGGTAGATCCGCTCCATGGTGGCCATGATTTCGTCTCGGGGGTGGATGACTTGTCTGCTCATAAAAGTTGAGGTTACGTCAGGGAGGCGATCACGCTCCATCTTCATTTTTTCCTGTCCCAAGGATTTGCTGCCCTTGGTTCGTAAAGCATCCGTGCATCCTTCTCGGGAAAAGTCCCCACAACC
>CALAPX010000089.1 GCA_937888355.1 uncultured Spartobacteria bacterium | reverse complement strand
TTTTAATAAATATAAAACACATCCATTTTTGGAATCCAAACCCATGTTTAGACAAAAATACGCGCCAGTCGTTATATTACTCGCCCTCTGCAACCTCTTGTTTGCTGGCTCGAGCAAGGAAAAGTCAGTGGAGCAAAAGCTCGCCCTGCTCTCGGTAACCAAACCATCTTCGATCAACATGGGAGGGAAGGATGTGCGCTTGGAAATCGAGGCGTTTAAAGAACCGCTGGGCGAGGGGAGGGAACTGAGGATCCTGAATTTTAGCGATGGGAAAGACCAGTTCATCGTGCAGCGCCGGGACCACGTCGAGGAGAGTCTGGACTTCATCAAGTTCTATAGCGACGGCGGGAAAACGTGCCTGGGAACGGCGCGTGTCCTGGAGCAAGAGGGAAAGTTCCTCATCGTGCTGCCCGACCGTGCCCGGACCGCCGGGTGGGTGTATACCGCCGGCGGGATGCTGGTGCTGGTGGTGCTCGTCGGCGGGGTCTGGCTTTCCCGCAAGCTGAACAAGTCGGAGGGGTAGGGAATCGGCGTCCCGGCTTACGGCAGCTCGCGGATCCTGAGGTTTCTGAATTCCACGGGGGCTCCTTCGGATTCGAGACAGAGATATCCGTCGGCGGGGTTGCATGCGGTGCCACCTGAAACCTCCTCGCCGTTGACCCAGAGGCGGACTTCGCCATTGATGGCGCGGATATAGTAGTGGTTCCAGTTGTTGATGCCCTTGGTGAGGCGTTTGGTGGGAAAGCTACGGAGGCCATTGGGAGCAACTGGAGGGAAGGGGGTCATTTTGGCGTTCCCAGTGGGGAAGACATCCCCATGGGAGGTGAACCAATCGGAAGGTTTGCCGTGTTTTTTCTCCCACTGCACTTCATAGCCCAAATCGAGCACCTGCACTTCGATCCCCTCAGGCAAACGCCCCTTCCCGGCCGCCAGATTATCGATCGAGGATTGGGTTGCCCAAGCGAAGATGCCAGAGTTGCCGGCGTCCTGACGGTGCATCCATTCGCAGACGAGTTCGAAATTTTTGATCGTTTTCTTGGTGCGGATCACGCCAACCGGTTGCCCGGTGCAAGACACCGCATTGCCATTCCATGTCCAAGTATCGGGGAGGCAGTTCACATTCACAAAATCCTCCCCGGTCAGGTCCCGCCACCCTTCGCCCAAGCAGTCCACAGACGCTTTTTTGAAATCAGCTTGCGGAGGGTGATTGGCGGGTTGCTGGGAGTAGGCGATCGAGAACGTTAAAAAGTTGCTCAGACCCAAAAAGAGGGAGCACAGCGTGTGATTAAATGAAAAACGAATCATCTGAATTGGAAGTAAAATCACTTACATCGCTGAAGTACATATTATTGCTATGATTGAAAAAGTGAAGGTGAGTGCAAGGTAGCCTTTCTCGGATGCTCAGGTCGGTAGTCCCTTGAGGCAAAGCTGACAATCCCGTGGGAGCATTTAATAGCGCGGGCAACCGGCAAAAAACCGCTCATGCGGCACATGATTTTAGAAGATGATTCAAATGACAAAAAACAATCACTTTTTTACAAAGATCAAGAAGACAGAGGGAATGGGCTTACTGGAGTATGGTTTGGTGATTCGAAGGTCGCCCGCAACTCTTCTTATTTTTTGGAGTTAACCCTGCATCTGATTTTCCCATTACCCTACCCACATTACATGATTAAAACTCCGCTTCTCGCTGTGGTGATCGCCGCTCTCTCATTCACCCAGTCCGGTATGACCGCCCAGGCCGCGCCAGCCAAACCGAATATCCTCTTCATTATCACCGACGACCAGGGCTACGGCGACTGGAGCACAAATGGGCATCCGCTCCTGAAGACGCCGCATGTCGATCGTCTGGCCGCCGAGAGCGTGCGGTTGGAGAATTTCTATGTGAGCCCCTCGTGTTCGCCCACGCGGGCGGCATTGCTGACCGGGATGCATGAGTTCCGGAGTGGCGTGACGCACACGCAGATCCCGCGCGAGCAACTCTGGTTGGGCGCAACGACCCTGCCGAACTTGCTCCACACCGCCGGCTACCGCAACGGGTTCATCGGCAAATGGCATCTGAGCAATAAAAAGGAATACCTCCCCGATGCGCGGGGATTCGATTGGTGCTCGACCAACCAAGGCGGCCCGCGCGAGCACTTCGACCCGATGATGATTCGCAATGGAAAGCGCGAGCAAGACAAGGGCTACCGGGAAGATATCTATTTCGATGATGCCATGGGGTTCATCGAAGAAACGAAAGACCAACCTTGGTTCCTGTATCTTTCAACCTACTCGCCGCATGACCCGCTGGATGCCCCGGAGGAGTTCGTCGCCCCCTTCCGCGGCAAGGTGTCTGAAAAGCATGCCAAGTACCTCGGGATGGTTGCGAACTTGGATTACAATATCGGGCGGATCATGGGATTCCTGAAGGAGAAGGGTCTCGATGAAAACACGATCGTCGTGCTCATGTCCGACAATGGACAAACGTGGGGGCTGGACGTCTACAACGCGAACATGCGCGGATGCAAAGCGACCGCATGGCATGGCGGCACACGCACCTTCTCGTACTGGCGCTGGACGGGACACTGGGCTCCACATCAGGTCGACAATCTGAGCGCCCACCTCGATGTCCTGCCCACGCTTTGCCAGATTGCAGGTGCAAAGATTCCTTCGGAACTGCAATCACAGCTTGAGGGCTTCAGTCTCCTGCCGGCCCTCGAAGCCAAGGGCCCGATCGCCTGGCACGATGACCGGTTCCTTTACCACCATGTCGCCCGCTGGCCCGGAGGCATGGCGGCCGACCACAAGTACGCGATGGCCGGTGTGCGCCAAGGCAACTACTTGCTCGTGCAGAGCAGGCCGTGTGACAATCCGAACTGCAACGAGAAAACGAATGGACGCCAGTGCATGACCCTCCGAAGCGTCGAGGCGGGCAGCCAACGCGCAAATTACACCGAGAAAAACGCTCAACTGCACTGGGGAGTCACGCCCCGCGGGCATTGGGCGCTCTATGATGTGAAAAAGGATCCCGCGTGCCAAAACGATCTGGCCGATGCGGAGAGCGAGCGCGCGACATTGATGGCGAAGGCCTATGACTCTTGGTGGGACGAGGTTTATCCCGTCATGGTCGAGCGGGGAGGGGACGCCCAGATCGAGTGGTCCGATTACGCTCTCCCACCAAAAGATAAAGGCAAAAAGAACGCAAAGCAGGCTGCGGATAATGAACATTGAGGGTGCAGTTGGGCGCTCCGCCTTCCGCCCAAAGCTTTAGCCGACCGCGACACTTGTGAAATCCAACATGAGCACATTCATCAAGAAACCTTCCCTCATTTTTCTGGCCAGTTATTCAGCGTGTATCCTGATAGCCCTCGCTGCCGATCCAGCGCTCGAATCCACCTCCGTCCGCTTGCCCGAATTCTCATGGGACCGGGTGCCGCAATACATGCATATCCGGAAAGCCAAAAAGTTCACGCAGGACGAGATCGAGTACCTGGCGTCGTTTCCGTTGGTGACTTTCGAGAAAACAACAGGATCCCAGACGTATGAAAACACAGAGGATGGCACGCTCGCCGCAGCCAAGGCGGTGAAGGAGGTTAATCCCTCCACGAGGATTTTATACTACCGGAATGTCATCGTGCACTATGGCACTTACAGGGCCAACGAGGGCATTGATTCCATGCCCGGGGCTTTCCTCATCGGGCGAAATGGAAAAACCAACCTGATTCGCAACATGTATCGGGCCTACGACTTGACCAACCCCCAAGGGCGCGAGTGGTGGGTGGACCATGCCAAGCAAGTCTGCGCCGATCCTGCGATCGACGGGTTGTTTCTTGATGGTAATGTCAAGGTCTTGTCGTCCGGTTACTTAAAGCGCGACATCGGTGAAGAGAAAAAGTCCGCCCTGTTCGACGGTTACAAGGCCATGATGTCCGAAACAAGGCAAGCCATTGGGGCGGACAAGATGATGTTGGCCAATGTCCTGCGGGTCGGCCAAAGCAAAGATGACGGCTTGGAAGCGATCAAGCAATTCGACGGCTCCTACATCGAGAATTTTGAAGGCTCTGGGGACAAGGATGCCAAGAAAAACTATTTAGCCAGGGGCATCGAGGCGTTTCAGAAGGCGGCCCGCGAGGGGTTCATCATCGCATTCACCGCCGGGCTCTCTGAAATGAATGAAGAGGAGGGCGATATTAATCCAGAGCACACGGATGAAATTCGCAAGGGGCTTGGTGAAAATGAAAATTATGCCAAGCGTTTCAATTACCTCCTCGCGCTGTTTCTCGTCTGTGCCGAGAAGCATAGCTACTTCCTCGCCCACGATAGCTATGTCGCCAACAAGAAAAACAAACTCTGGATGAAACGACCCGAGGAATTCGACCGACCCTTGGGTCCACCGAAAGGCCCCGCAGTCAAGGATGGGGACACGTACACCCGGGAATTCGCCCATGCCAAGGTGCGTGTGGATATCGAAAACGAGGTGGGCGAAATCGAGTGGCTCGAGCCCGTTGGTTCAAGCGAAGCGGAATCCACATTGAGCGAGCGAAGTGATGATCCCAAATCGTCGAGACACACCGAGGCATCTGTCACTCTTTTACCCCCGTCCAAACGCCTCAACAACTCATGATCCATCGAACACTGACCCTGCTCGGCCTCGCTATTGCCCTGGCAATCCCCGCCCAGGCCGCGCCAGCCAAACCGAATATTCTCTTCATCATTACCGATGACCAGGGCTACGGCGACTGGAGCGTCAATGGACACCCGTTGCTCAAGACGCCGCATGTCGACCAACTCGCCGCCGAGAGCGTGCGGCTGGAGAATTTCTACGTGAGCCCCTCATGCTCCCCCACACGCGCTGCGTTGCTCACAGGGATGCATGAATTTCGGAACGGAATCACGCACACGCAACATCCCCGCGTGAGCCTCCCGAAGGAAGCCATCACCCTGCCTGAACTGCTGGCCACGGCAGGATACCGCACGGGCTTCGTCGGCAAGTGGCATCTTGGCAGCCCCCCCTCGGGGCATGGCTTCGAGTGGTGCTCCACCAACTTGGGCGGCCCTTTCGAGCACTTCGATCCCGATATGGTCCGCAACGGGAAGAAAACCAAGGAGACCGGCTACCGCGAGGACATCTTCTTCAATGATG
>CALAPX010000088.1 GCA_937888355.1 uncultured Spartobacteria bacterium | reverse complement strand
AAGTTGGGAATCGCCGGAAATCGCTCCCCAAAAGCCTGACTCATAGTGATACAAGCGGGGAACAAACCCTCTTGAACCCTCTTTTGGGGGCACTATGATGCAGTTTCAATTATTCAATACCCATGCCATTCGAATTACCCACACTTCCGTATCCTGTCACCGCGCTTGAACCAAATATCGATACCCGCACGATGGAGATTCATCACGGGAAACACCATGCAACCTATGTCGCAAACCTCAACAAGGCCCTTGAAAGCGCGCCTGAGCTCGCAGGAAAGTCGGTTGAAGAGTTGATCTCCAACCTTGCCGCAGTTCCTGAGGCGATTCGCGGCCCGGTTCGCAACAATGGCGGTGGGCATTGGAACCATACATTCTTCTGGAATCTCATGAGTCCAAATGCCGGTGGCTCGCCTGCCGGTGGGCTTGCCGAAGCGATCAACGCGGCTTTCGGCAGCTTCGACGAATTTAAGGCGAAGTTCGAGGCCGCTGGTCTCGGCCGATTTGGCAGTGGCTGGGTTTGGCTCTGCCAAAAATCCGATAAATCGCTATGCATCTGCTCGACCCCGAACCAAGACAACCCCCTTATGTCGGGAGTTGCCGAGTGCCCAGGCACGCCGATCCTCGGCTGTGATGTCTGGGAACATGCCTACTACCTGAATTACCAGAACCGCCGCCCTGACTACCTCAAGGCATGGTGGAACACGGTCAATTGGGCGGCAGTGGAGAAAAATTTCACCGCCTGATCCAATCTCGCGACTCTCCCAAAAACGCCCGACTGGAAATGGTCGGGCGTTTTTTTGTTCTAGCGTTTTTCCAAGACGCGCAAGGGTATTTCTTGTTGAGGTACTGCTCGATTGGTTTGCTGATTTCGCCTGTGGATGACGCCGTAATACTCTGAGCCTTTCGCATCCGGCCTCTGGAACTCGTCCCCAGAAACACAGCTGGAAACGCCATGGCGTTTTTGGTTAAGTCACGCACTCAATCATGGCCCAACTCAATTCCCACTACCTGAAGCTTAAAGCCGGCTATCTCTTTCCTGAAATCAACCGTCGCGTAAAAACGTTCACTGACGCGAACCCCGAGGGTGCGGCATGCTTGATCCGGTGTGGGATCGGGGATGTCACTGAGCCCCTGCCTGAAGCTGTTCGCGAGGCATTGCACAAGGCGGTAGACGAAATGGGCACCCGCTCGGGTTTTCATGGGTACGGTCCCGAGCAGGGGTACGATTTCCTCCGGCATGCAATCGCCGAAAATGACTACCGCTCGAAGGGACTCGAGGTTGCCGACGACGAGATTTTTGTCTCCGACGGATCAAAATGTGATTGCGGCAACATCCTCGACATTTTCGGCCATGACAACCGGATCGCGGTCATGGATCCCGTCTATCCCGTTTATGTGGACACGAACGTGATGGCCGGCCACACAGGCGAGGGCGACGACAAGGGCCTCTATAGTGGTCTCGTTTATCTGCCGTGCAATAAGGAGAATGGGTTTGTTCCATCCATCCCCCCCGAAAAAGTTGACCTCATTTATCTGTGCTATCCAAACAACCCCACCGGCACTGTGGCCACGCGAGAGCAACTTGAGGCATGGGTCGCATATGCTCTTGCGCATGAATCTGTGATCCTCTTCGACGCGGCCTACGAGGCCTATATCAAAGATCCAGCCATCCCGCATTCGATCTATGAGATTCCCGGGGCGCGGCGCTGCGCAATTGAGTTCCGGAGTTTTTCGAAAAATGGCGGGTTCACCGGAGTGCGCTGTGCATTTACCGTGGTGCCAAAAGACCTCCTCTGCACGACCTCCTCTGGAGAAAAAAAGATGCTCCATCCGCTTTGGAATCGTCGGTTCAGCACGAAGTTCAACGGGGTTGGCTATATTACCCAGAGAGGCGCGGAAGCTCTGTATTCACCTCATGGCAAGAAGCAGGTCGCCTCATTGGTCGAGCATTACATGGGCAATGCTACGATCCTTCGTGAGGCGGCGGAAAAGTGTGGGTTGGCTACTTATGGCGGTAAGAACGCGCCATACATCTGGGTCCGCGCACCGAAGGGATACACAAGCTGGGATGTTTTTGACAAGATGCTCAACGAAGCGAATGTGGTTATTACTCCCGGCAGTGGATTCGGGCCGGCCGGCGAGGGGTATTTCCGCATCTCAGCCTTCAACAGTCGCGTAAATGCCGAAGAAGTCGCCCGCAGGCTTTCGCAGGTGGCTTGGTAGTCAGACTACCATGTGCTGAGGCATTCCACGTTGTTACGTGGAGTAATTCGATGGTGTTCATCTTCAATTTGTAGCCTCTCTCTGGGAATGGTTGAGAGAACATGCGGGATTTCTTGTTGGAATGGTAAAAGCAGGCAACTGGACAGCTTGCTAAATATCAGCCACTGGTTATCGCGAGGGTTCGAGCCGGTTGGAACGCCGCAACACAGGAATAGGCGCTGATAAAACAACAAAATATCATGCCTGCGTCACTTGTGACTTCACCTTTAATGCAGTGATTTGCACTGGAGATCGAGGCTCGTCTGCGGATCTGGCCCTTAGCCCACCGACCCATTTCGGCTACATTGTCAAACGCAGTCCGAAAGGCAAAACCCAGAAGCGGTGTTCTGGCGCCTGGATTGCAGCTACGGACCTATCCGCTTGAGTTTTTTTCCTGAAATACTAGACGCTTGAACGGTTAGTCTCATGCACTTCCCGCAACTCATGCAGAGCACTGCTAGGCAACAACGAAAATGCTTTTCAAGAAAAGCAAGCTGGCTGTGGTTACTTTGCTGCTGAGGCTACTTCAGAAGCGACTTTGAGGCGGAGTCCGTTGAGGCGGATAAAGCCTGTTGCGTCGTCTTGGTTATAGGCTTGGGTTGGATCCGCTTCCATCGTCGCGATGTGGGGATTGTAGAGGCTAAGCGGGCTTTTCACGCCGGCAGCATGGATGCCGCCTTTGTAAAGTTTCACGCGCACGGTGCCACTGACATTTTTCTGCGACTCGGTGACCAGAGCTTGAATCGCCTCGCGCTCCGGAGCGAACCAAAAGCCGTTGTAGACGAGTGTGGAGTATTTGGGAATGAGCGAGTCGCGGAGGTGCATGACCTCTCGGTCCATGGTGAGGGATTCCATCTGTCGATGGGCGAAGTGGATGATCGCGCCGCCTGGCGTTTCATAGACGCCCCGGCTTTTCATCCCCACGAAGCGGTTTTCAACCATGTCGACGCGGCCAACACCGTGTTTGCCGCCAAGTTTGTTCAGGGCGTTCATCACGCACAGCGGAGAAAGGTGCTCGTCGTTGACTGCCACGCACATGCCGCGATCGAAGGTGAGTTCGACATGCTCTGGCGCGTCCGGAGCATCCTCCGGGAGGACTGATAGGGTCGTGAAGTAATCACGGTTCTTGAGGTCGCCAGCGTCATACCAAGGGTCTTCCAGGATGCCCGCCTCGTAGGAGATATGGAGGAGGTTGCGATCCATCGAGTAGGGTTTTTTTGCTGAGGCGGCAACAGAAACTCCATGGGCCTCGGCATAGGCGATCATTTCGGCGCGGCCGGGAAACTTTTCGCGGAAGCGTGCGTCACGCCATGGGGCGATGACCTCGATTCGCGGGGCGAGAGCAGCCGCTGTGAGTTCAAAGCGGACTTGGTCGTTTCCTTTGCCGGTCGCTCCGTGCGCGATGGCATCAGCACCCTCAGCAAGGGCGATTTCAACCATGCGTTTGGCGATAAGCGGTCGGGCGATGCTGGTTCCGAGAAAATACTGGCCCTCGTAGATGGCTCCAGCTTGGAGCATGGGGAAGATGAAGTCGCGGGCAAACTCCTCCTTCAGGTCGTCGACATAGCATTTGGCGGCGCCGGTTTTGAGAGCCTTTTCCTCGATGCCATCGAGTTCCTCGGCTTGGCCCACGTCGGCGCAGAATGCGATGATTTCGGCTCCGTAGGTTTCTTGGAGCCAGTTGAGGAGTACGGAAGTATCCAAACCGCCCGAGTAGGCAACGACAATTTTTTTCATGGAATTGATGGGGCCCGTGGTCGCATCCGATCCACGCCGTATCCGGAACGTCTCACGGTGTCGGTCAGGATGGTGCGTGCACAGGCCATGTTGAGATCGATGAGGCGCGAAGCTAAGCGGATGCCTGCACTCAACAAAAGAATTTTCCACCCGTGGGCATCAATCATGCATTGTGGCGCCGGGGTGCAGGCGAACAAAGGCATAGTTAAATAGCTAACGCGACAGGGTCTCTGTTATGCCAAATTTTAAGATCTTGGCTAAGCATTTCGGGATGTTCCAAGGGAGCTAAAAGCGAGGAAGTGGAGAGGGGCTTGAATGAAGCACAGGGCAGGGCAGAGCAAAGCGTGTGGGCTTCTTCGATCGGGAACAAGGGCGCGTTCTCTGGCCACACGATATGAACTGGAGCATGGACATCCGGCAAACGCGTTCCAATAGCAAACGTGGCGCGGTTGCGGTGGAATCCAGTGATGGCATGGCTTGCTCCGTATTGCCGTGCGCAAGAGGTGAGAACATCGACGTTTTCCAGCGAGATCAATTCCCTATTGGCAAACATAGAGGTGAGCCAGTTTGAGATGAAATTTGGATTCGCCGTGATGTTGCGGTAGCGGATGCGGTTAAGTGTTGGCAGGAAGGAGGAAGGGAGTTCAAAGGCGCGACGTTGAACTGAGCTGCGGAAGGCAGATGGTAGAAAGAGAAACATCCTGGAGACAAGTTCTGGATGCCTTGAGGCAAGGAGGAGGGCAAGTTGGCAGGAGATGCCGCTGGCGACGACCGCCGCTTGCTGCTGCGTCGCCGTGTGGCGGAGGAGTTCTGCGAGGCTTTCGACATGTTCATCCCCATCTAATGGCTTTGGAGGACGCTCGGACTCACCGAAGCCAATAAGATCCGGCACGATTACTTTCGCTCCTGCGGCGTAGTGGACGTAGATCTTTGACCACTCATAGGACGAGGCGCCTGGGTAAAAACCATGAAGGAAAACCAGCGGTTCGCCCGAGCCGCTGGTATGGTACACTATGCGACCTCGGGAGGTGTCGCAGGCGCGATTGGCAAAGATCGCCGGAGTGATCGAATCTGGAATGACAACCCGGGGATCCCTGCGGCGAAGGCGTAGAGCCAAGGCGAGGGCACCAACAAGCCCAACGCCAATCCCAATGCCCAAAGCGGGCTTTTTTTTCCAAAGGGGAGTCATAAAGACTGGCAAAAACCCATGGATTCCCGCCTTGGCGGGAGAGAGTAGCGGGTGGCTGTAATTACCAGCTGGCCTTCGTCACGCCGGGAATGAGGCCATGGGAGGCGAGTTCGCGGAACGTGATACGGGAAACCTGAAAGCGGCGCAGGAAAGCGCGGCGGCGGCCGGTGAGACGGCAGCGGTTTACAATACGTGTAGGACTGGCGTCACGGGGCAACTGTGAAAGCGAAGCGTAGTCTTTTTTCGCTTTAAGTTCCGCGCGGAGTGCGGCGTATTTTTCAACTGTTTTCTGTTTGCGCTTGTTGCGCTCGAGCCATGCGGTTTTTGCCATAAGGGTGGGTGAAAGTACATTGATCAGTGTTCCAGACAAGCCTTTTCAGTTAAAAATCGCTCCAGCCTGATGCTGCATAAGATTTTCTTCCGTGGGCGGTGAAATTATTTTTAACGCTTCTTGGATTCCTCGCCAATCAGGGGGAATGACTTTTGCAGGATCTTGATTTCCTCCGGAAGAATGCCGCCGGGAACGTACAAGATCCCGTCCTTTACAGGCTTGTCTATCTTGAGCGCGGCAGCGACGCGGCCATTCACCAGCGCAACTGCCTGGCCGCCTTTATCCTCAATACTGAATTGCTGGAGTTTGTTCGCTCCATGGGCATCAAGCAGAAAATAGGCGCCGATCGAACCATTAGTCCCGAGGAACGGAAGGAAGGCCCGAATGTCGCGCTCGCTGACAACCGGAACTTTATTGATACGAATTTTTTCCTGTGAATGCAGAAGAGTAATCTCGGCAGAGAACGATGCTCCGTCGGAGGGGCTTGCTTCACCATGGAGGCGAATGGTGACCGGGGGCGCTTTTTTTGCCCCGGCAAACAATGGATCGGCTGTGGCTAGGAATAATGCCAGCGGTATCAGCAGAATGCGGCAGATGGTCGAATGCATGGCGAAGTAGATTTGCGAGGGTAGGGAAGCGGATAGGAATTGCAACTGCGGGGGGTGGTGAGTAGCAAGGAGGGGTATGAAATTTCTTGCCGCAGCCATGGTTCTCCTGACGCTGGCGGGGGTGCGAGCCCAAACCGCTGCTGATTCCTTTGCCGAGAAGCCGCCTGATGAAGTGGGTCCATTTTTTGGATTGGCCGCGCAGAGCGAGCGCGAGGGCGCGAGCATCACCCCGCCCCAGCGTGGCTATCCCCGCATGCCGGCGCCTGAGGGCACTCTTGGCGCAAAGCTGAAAAATCTCTATGGCAGCCTCGTTTCGACAATTCAAGGAGGGGGTGAGCAAGCTCAAGAAGTTGTCTCATTGTCGATCGTGCCACAGGCACCTCTTCTTGAGGACACGCGCGAACTTGATGTCACCTACACGGTTCGCAATACCGGGCGGCAGTTGACCCGCATTGAGTTTCCCACGACCCAGCGCCTTGAGATTGTCACCAGCAACACTTCTGGTGCTGTTATCGAGCGCTGGTCGGACGACCGCTCATTCCAACCAACCGAAGGCATTGTGGTGATTAATCCAAAAGAGCGCATTGAGTTTCAGGAAAAAGTCTCCACCCGCGACATGCATGCGGGGGCGGCTTACACGGTCAAGGCCTCACTTGCGACTCAGCCGGACTTTGCCGTCGAGCAAACCGTACAGCCTCGATAATGCTGATAACCGGCCGGAGCCTAGTCGTGCTTGCCACCGCTTTTGCGATGGCATGCATAACTCACGCCCAAGAGCAGGAGCGGAAGCTGATGGAGCGAATTCAAAATCCAGACCGGACACTGATAAGCCCGATGCAAACCAAGGTGTTTAGCGGCACAAGCTCTGCTCCCACCGGTGATTTTCATGGGGGATCGCGCTCCTTCAATGTCACAGATAAAGCTGCAGTGAAGATGTTCTCTGGAGCGCGTTCGTTTTTTGGGCTCAAAAATCCATGGTTCGGCTCTAAGGTCTTTCCTTCCAGCGCTGCTCCGCTGGGCAGGGGAGGCAATTCATCTCTCTCCGAGCGTGTGTTTCCTGTGGGCAATGCTGCGGTCAAAATCTCACCGCTGGCATCGAATAAATCGAAGGACGCCAACAAAGCGGTCGAAACCGGTGAATTCTCCCTTAGGGGCGAAGCCCAAGGAGCGTTTGATCAAATCACCGACCGGGTTCATCAGGAGATGACGATTGACGATGTACGAGAATTGCTGAACAACCCGCGTTGAATTTTATAAAATATGTCCGATCTGGCTTTTCTCATGCGCGGATGCGCAAAAGTGCTCAGCGAGCAGGAGCTTGAATCCAAGCTGGCTCTCGGCCGTCCACTGAGGGTGAAGCTTGGGGTCGATCCAACCGCGCCCGATATCCACTTGGGCCATAGTATTGCATTGTCGAAACTGCGCGATTTCCAGGACGCTGGCCACGAGGCGATTTTAATCATCGGAGATTTTACGGCGATGATCGGGGATCCTAGCGGGCGCTCGGTGACGCGTCCCCAACTCACGCACGACCAAGTCATGGAGAACGCCAAAAGTTTTCAGGAACAGGCGTTCAAAATTCTGGATCGTGAGCGGGCGACGATTGTGTTCAACGGCGAGTGGTTTGAGGGGATGACCTTTGAAGAGGTGATCCGTCTCAATAGCCGGGTAACGCTCCAACAGATGCTGGTGCGCGATGATTTCCGTGAGCGTCTGGACAAGGGGCAGCCAATTCGAGCCCATGAAATCCAATACCCGATCATGCAGGGATGGGACTCGGTCATGGTCAAGGCCGACATCGAGCTCGGCGGCACGGATCAATTGTTCAACATCATGGTCGGGCGCGATCTCCAGAAAGAGGAGGGAATGGCCCAGCAGGTGGCCATGGTCATGCCGATTCTCGAGGGGCTTGATGGACAGAAGAAAATGAGCAAAAGCCTTGGAAACTATGTGGCCCTCACAGACAAGCCTGGAGACATGTTTGGAAAGCTCATGAGCGTGAGCGATGCGTTGATGGCGCGCTATTACGATGTGTTGTTCCATGAACAAATCCCCGATGGGATGCACCCCATGGAGGCCAAGAAGAGGTTGGCAGGACGCGTTGTGGAGCGTTTCCATGGCAAGAATGAGGCGGTTGCCTCGCTTGAGGATTTCAATAAGCGCTTCAGTGCAAGAAAGTTGGACGAAGCAGATTTACCTGTCTTCACCCCTGCTGGAGCGAGAGATATGCTGGGCATTGTCGTCGAAGCCTATGAGGTGTGTTTTCAAACTGGCCGCTCACGCTCTGATGCCCGTCGTCTGATCGAGGGCGGGAGTGTCCAGTGGCGAGGAGAGAAGGTGTCGGATCCCAAGACCGAACTTCCCGTTGGTGAGACGGGCGTCTTGAAGCTCGATAAAAAACGGGCGGTCCGAGTCAGTTGAAATTCCGCTGTGAGGCCGAGTTTTTACCAGCGCCGGGCTAGTCCGAACTTTGGAAATTTGCCTGCGATCCTCGGGAAGATTTTGCGTTATGCAATCTATGTGCTGATCGCCTACGCGATCTATGGCTATGCTTCCCGTATTTGGAATTCCAACCGCGCCGAGAGGTTGGCTGCAGCGGCCAGCGGGGAGATCCGGGCGGGCGATCCTTTAACGGCCAAAGGCATGCTCAAAGAGGCGTTCAGTTTGTGCCCGGAGAATCCAAAAGCTGCTCGGATAATGGCTGGCTTGCTTGATGCGGAAGGAAGTCCTCTCGCTCTCGCTTATCATTTCATTGTTCTCGAGTCGGGTGATGCGACGGAGGAAGACCGCCGAGCAATGATCAAATCAGCCGTCCGCCACGAGGACGAGCCGGGAGCGCTGGATAAAGTAGTTGAGGTTGCTGAGGGGTTGGATGATCCAAGCCTGCCGCATCTGCTTCAGGCAAGGATCCATGCACGTCGCGGCGAGGTGTTTGAAAGCGAGGAGGAGTTGAGGCGCGCGGTTGGCAAACGTCCGGCATCCGACACGTGGACTGCTCTAGCTCGAGGCTTGATGGCGCGGCCAGAGCGAAATGGATCGACCATGGACGAAGCAATGGGTCTACTGGGCCAAGCGGCCCGATCGGATGCAGGTGCAGGCGGGCTTGCGGCGATCGATGTTGCACTCGAAAGCGAGGGGCTTTCTCCTCGGTCGGCAGCCGAGTGGATCGAAATGCACCAATCGCATCCAGCGGCGGATACCATCTCGCGGTTACGTGCGGACGCTCTCGCTCTACAAATAAACCCCGGATTGCGAGAGGATGTTATCGATCGCGTAGTAGCGCGTTCTCGCCAGCTTCCATTGGACGAAAAACCCATTGTTGCTCTCTGGCTTGTGGGCCATGGGGCGGCAAGTAAGGTCTGTAAATTCTGGGGGCAGGAGGAGGCTGTTGGGGGCGGCAAAGAGGCGTTTCAGATCTGGTTAAATGCGGGGTTATCCGCAGGACATTTGCCTGCCGTCGATGAGGCTCTGGAGCATGCGGCGAGCCCACTGGAAGCTTATGAATCTCTAGCTATTCGATCTAATGTGGCGGCAGCGAGCGGCGATGCAGAGCGTTCCAAATCGTTGGGAAGGGAGGCCGCTGCGGCTTGTCAGGCTTATCCTGAAGGGCTTCTCGAAGTGGTGCGGATTTTTTTGGAGGGAGGTAACTTCCCCTTGGCGCTCGAGCATTTAAATACCCTGATCATCGACCCTGTATCGGCGGGGATGGTCGTTGAGCGCTTGATCCCATGCGTCTCTGGAGGTCACAGTGCCAGCGATATGCTGGAATTCTATGAGGCAATTCTGAAGATTCCTGCTGCTCGAGAGGATAGTCAGCTTTCAGACCGAGCTGACCGCTTGAGACTTTTAATGGGCGGACAGGTTTCGGAAGTTGATTTGCAAGAGCGGTTGAAAAAAGAGCCGTCGAATCCATCGATAAGATTGACTCTCGCGTTGGCGCATTTGCTTCAAGGGAGGCCTTCGAGGGCCGGCTACGAGTTGGGCATGCTGGATTCGGATATCTCACCCAAGGATTTAACCCCTTCCGACAAGGTGGTGTTGGTTGCACTTTTGGCAGTCAATGGCCGGATCTTGGAGGCGCGCAAAATTTCCTCCGACATCGGACAGGCTGATGTTTCTGCAGAGGGATTTGCATTAATCGAGCGCTATTTGCGGTGAAGCTCCAATTGACGCCCTCGAGTGGCATCGACAGGATACCCTCATGAAAAAGAGACCTGTGTATGCCTTTGTAATGGCAGGAGGAAGCGGTGAGAGATTTTGGCCATTGAGTCGGCAAGCCACGCCCAAGCATTTGCTCAGATTACTGGATGACGAAACATTGCTGGAAAAAACCATACGCCGTCTCGAGGGGTTGATTCCCCTCGAAAACATTTTTGTCCTGACAAACCACCTTCAAGCAGCAGCAACCCGGGAGGCGGTTCCATTTTTGCCGGCTGGAAATATCATTGCCGAGCCTGCCAAGCGGGATACTGCGCCGGCCTGCGCGCTTGGCACAGCGATCGCCCATGCCATGGATCCGGACGCTCTTTGTGTAGTTCTTCCCGCAGATGCTGTGATTCATGACGCGGTGGCATTTCGCGAGTGTCTTGACGAGGCGATCGAGGCTGCGGAAGGCGGGGCGATTGTGACGTTGGGCGTCCCGCCAACTTTTCCCTCCACCGGGTATGGGTACCTAGAGACAGGCCCACCGATGAGGCTCGGATCTCGCTCTCTTGCGCTCAAGAGATTTGTTGAGAAGCCAGACTTGGAAACGGCCGATGCCTATGTGAAATCGGGCACCTATCTTTGGAATGCCGGCATTTTTGTCTGGAAGGCTTCCACATTTATCGCCGAAGCCGACCGCCAGTCACCTCGGTTGTCAGGCTTTATTCGTTCATTGACTGATATAGACGCCCTTTCAACCCTGATGGAGGGAGAGTTTGCGACACTGCCTAAGATCTCCGTTGATTACGCGATTATGGAGAACGCCCGAGAGGTTGTCACGGTGCCGGCGTTGTTCGACTGGGATGATGTTGGGTCCTGGGCTGCGCTCCCGGCGCATCTTCCGGCAGATGAAAATAGCAACTCGTTGCGTGGCAAAGTTGTTATCCACAGATCACATGAGAATATCGCAATATCAACCAGTAGATTGGTCGCGCTCTGCGGGGTGGAAAATCTGGTGGTGGTCGAAACTCCCGATGCAGTCCTTGTTTGTCACAGGGATTCAGTGCAGGAGGTCAAGGCCTTCCAGTCGCAGCTCCCGGATTCCTTGAAGTAGTCCGGGCCTCGGCAAAAATATCATTGCCAATCTCCGGCGGCATCCGCACAAGTGTTGCGTCCGCATCCAAGGTGGTGTGCGGTAATTTCCCTTTTAATTCATGAGCGAGAGACGAGTCGTTGTAACTGGAATGGGTGTTGTAAGCCCTGTTGGAAATGACCTCCAGACCTTCTGGAAGTCATTAGTCGAGGGGCGGAGTGGCATTCGGCGTTTCGAGGCATTCGACTCCACGAATTTCGACTGCAAGATCGCCGGCGAGGTGGCCGGCTTTGAACCAGCCAAGCACTTCAAAAACCCTAAAACCGCCAAGCGCACCGACCGCTTCACGCAATTTGCCATGGCTGGAACCAAAATGGCTTTGGAGGACTCGGGCATCAACCTCGACCAAATCGACCGCACGCGATTCGGTGTAATGATCGGTAGTGGAATTGGAGGGCTCTACAGCATGGAGGAGGAAGCTCATCGCCTTGCCGACCGTGGGCCTTCCCGCGTCTCGCCATTTACGATTGCCATGATGATTTCAAATATGGCCAGCGGGATGGTTTCGATGGAATACGACCTCCGCGGGCCAAATATGTGTATCGTCACAGCTTGCGCGACAGCCAACAATTCGCTCGGAGAGGCTTGGCGCATTATCAAATTCGGTGATGCCGATGCCTTTATTGCCGGCGGATGCGAAGCAACCATCACTCCTCTTGGGATTGCTGGTTTCGCATCCATGAGGGCGCTCAGCCTACGCAATGATGATCCTCAAAAAGCCTGCCGCCCATTTGACAAGGACCGTGATGGTTTTGTGATGAGCGAGGGTGCGGGCATAGTGGTGCTCGAGGAATACGAACACGCCAAGAAGCGCGGGGCCCAAATTTATTGTGAGTTGGCCGGATATGGCTGCACGGCGGATGCCTGCCACATGACAGCTCCGATGCCCGAGGGGGAGGGAGCGGCCAGAGCGATATCTATCGCCATGAGACACGCGAAGGTTGAGGCAACACAGATCGATTACATCAACGCGCATGCCACATCGACTGGTCTTGGCGACATTTGCGAGACGCGTGCGATCAAGCTGGCCCTTGGTGAGCATGCTTCAAAGGTCGCCGTGAGCGCGACGAAATCTGTCACCGGCCATCTCCTGGGTGCTGCTGGCGGTGTTGAATTGGCGGCGAGTGCCATGGCGATCAAGTACGGGGTGTTGCCACCCACGATTAATTTGGAAAATCCCGATCCCGAGTGCGATCTGGATTGCGTGCCAAATACGGCGCGCGAAGCAAAAGTGCGTTGTGTGCTCAGCAACTCGTTCGGCTTCGGCGGCCACAACGCGACGCTTCTGCTCAAGGCTGTCTGAGGCCCGCGGACGGTTCTCCGGAAAGCAAGACCCTACGTTCAAAAATATGAGCGATCCGGATATCGAGGTGCGAACCTATTTCGCGCGTGAAAAAAACGCATTGGTGGCCCGCGGAGATTTTTCCGAGATCTATGCGGCCTGGTATCTGCATCGCGTAGACAATAAGATTGAGATCGATGACTCGGCCGATGCCATGGCCAAGGACGCCCTCGCAGCAGTCACGCTACATTGCGCCGGGCGTCCGTGGAAAGTCACTTGCGCTTGGACGGTGCAACTCCCGCATCCGCGCATGAATATCTTCGCCGCCGGGGATAACAATACCGGCACGGTTATTGTGAATTTGCTCACGGAAAACCTGCAACCGATCGATAAAGGTGTGTTTTGTTCCGACATGGTGGAGGGATTCGCTCCGTCGCGGCGTAGCGTGGTTGATTTCGAGGCGCATGGATTTTTCGGAGCGGTGGAAGCGTTCTACGAGAAAAGCGAGCAACGAAAGGTGCGTTTCTTCCACTACGGTGACGATGAGTTTGTGATGGTCGCCGCCCAACCCGACTGTGACATGGAGTGGCTGGATTCGCTCACGGATGAATTGGTGAGGAAGCTTGATGCCTCTGTGGAATTGTCGTTGCTTGAGAAGAGAACTTTTTCATTTGAGTGTGGTTGCAATCAGGAGCGGATGCTGGATTTTATCTTGCCAATCTTTCGACGCGAAGCCGAAGAACTCTTCGGAAAAGAGCAATCGATTCGCATTCTGTGCCCACGTTGTGGCGCGCGGCATACTCTGACCCGAGAGGCCCTAGAGGCGAGGAGTAACACGACTGCTTGATGCGATGGATGACCCAAAATCGTTTCTGAATCCTGACACAAAAATTGCTGGCATTCTTGCGCCGCTGAGCGCGATCCGCGGCTCAAACGACATCGGTATCGGCGATACCGAGGCGCTGGTCGAACTCGCGCGCTGGGCGGCGGGAAAGGGTTTCCGGCTTATCCAAATTCTGCCGGTCAACGAACCAGGTTCGGATCACAGCCCCTATAATATCATCAGCTCGATGGCGATTGACCCCTCCACCCTTTCAATACGGCCGGAGTGGCTACCCGACATCGGAACGGCGGCGATGCGAGCGATCCTGAAAAAGCATGACGTGGCGGTATTAAAATCAGGCCCTGTTTGCCATGCAAAGGTCGCGGCATTGAAGCATGAGGTGCTTGCCGCAGCCCACAGAAACCTCCGCGGGCCCAGGGGAGATGCAAAAAGGGTGGGGGAATTCGAAGAGTTTTGCGAAGAGGAGGCAGACTGGCTTCATGGCTATGCGGTGTTCCGCGCGCTTTGCGCTTGGAATGGCAACACGGAGGTGGTTTCCAACTGGCCTGTAGAGCACCGCTCGCCAATTGCGGCAACGGAGTGGAGTGCTACGCTTCCTGCTGGCAGACGCGCGCGGTTTGACGAGTTGGTGGATTTTTTCTGCTACGTGCAGTGGGTAGCGATGAGCCAATGGCTCGAAGTAAGAAGGGCATTTGATGAGCTCGGCATCGCACTCATGGGGGACATTCCGGTCGGGGTGAGTATTTATAGCGCGGACGTATGGGCCGAGCCTGGAATCTTCGATTTGTCCCGCTCCAGTGGTGCACCGCCCGAGAAGGTCTTCCAGAGCGATCCATTTACGATGAAATGGGGCCAAAATTGGGGGTTCCCGCTATACAACTGGGAGGCCATGTCGCGTGATAACTTTGCGTGGTGGCGCCGCCGCTTACAGTTGACGCGCTCGGTATTTCATCTCCTGCGAGTCGATCACGCGCTTGGGTTTTTCAGGATTTATAGTTTCCCTTGGCGGCCTGAGGAAAATGAACGCTTTCTTCCACTCGATGAGATGCAGGCGCGCGAGTTGACTGGAGGCCGCTTGCCGGGATTTGTGCCGTATGATGACGCCACGCTGGAGAATCGAGAATACAACCGCAGGCAGGGTGAGATGCTTTTCCGTGTGCTCCTCGAAGAAACTGGTCCTCACCGGATCGTGGCGGAGGATCTTGGTGAGGTCTCGCCATATGTTCGCCCGGTATTAAAGGCTCTGGATATTCCTGGATTCAAGATCCCTCAATGGGAGCGAGGAGAGAACGGGTCATTGGTTCCGGGGAGTGACTACGAGCGCTTGAGTATGGCAACATTTGCCACCCACGATCACCCGCCGCTTCGTCAATTTTGGGAAGATTGGTTCAAAGAGGCCACAACCAATGACGCAAAGAATGACTCTCTGCATGAAATGAAGGCTCTGATGGCATTTTGTGGAGCCAAGGGATTGGAGCTGCCGTGTCCGTTCACTAGAGAGGTTCATCAGGCGTTGGTAAAAGGGCTTTTCGCCAGCAACTCGTGGTTGGCTGTCCACCAGATCACAGATGTGTTCGGGCTGAGTGACAGGTTCAATGTGCCAGGTGCGATCGGCGATGAAAACTGGACGGCGCGCATCAAGGGGTCGATCAACGAGTGGGATTTTCTCTATAGCGAGGCGGTGAGCGGGGTTGCTGAGTCTATCAGTGCATCCGGTCGTCTTCCGGCTTGAAGTAAGGTAATCGGGCGTGTTGCAAGGAGGCTGTGAACCATCCTATTCTATACAAATGAGCATAGCGGAACCCAAAGCCCTCCCCGACGAACACGGACATTTCGGCCCCTACGGCGGCAAGTTCGTTCCCGAAACGCTCATGACCGCCTTGCAGGATCTCGAGAGCGAATACCTCAGTTCGCGCAAGGATCCTGAATTCCGCAAGGAGCTCGCGGCACTCCTTGGAGATTTTTGTGGGCGCCCTACCCCGCTCTACTTCGCTGAGCGTATTACACAAAAACTTGGGGGCGCCAAAATTTACCTAAAGCGGGAGGATCTGCTCCATACCGGGGCACATAAGATCAACAATGCGATCGGCCAAATCCTACTCGCTCGCCGTATGGGAAAAACCCGGATTATCGCTGAAACTGGAGCGGGGCAGCATGGCGTGGCCACTGCCACGGCGGCGGCGCGATTCGGGTTCGATTGTACCATTTACATGGGCGCTGTGGATATGGAGCGCCAGTCTCTTAATGTAGCCCGCATGCGGTTCCTTGGCGCGAAAGTAGTTGGTGTTACCGCCGGCCAAGCAACGCTCAAGGAGGCGATCAATGAAGCCATGCGTGACTGGGTGACCAATGTGCGCACGACCCACTATATTCTCGGCAGTGCGCTCGGGTCGCATCCGTACCCCATGATCGTTCGCGATTTCCACCGCGTGATCGGCGACGAGACCCGCCGCCAGATTCTCGAGCGCGAGGAACGCCTGCCCGACCACCTCGTTGCGTGCGTTGGCGGCGGAAGCAACGCAATCGGATTTTTCTATCCGTTCCTCGGCGATGAATCTGTCAAAATGACCGGTGTCGAAGCCGGAGGTGATGGCATCGTGTGCGGTCGCCACGCCGCCCGGTTCCAAGGAGGCAAGCTTGGCGTGCTGCAAGGAACCAAAACATGGCTCCTCGCCGACGCCGATGGCCAAATCGAGCTCACCCACTCCGTCTCAGCCGGTCTCGATTACGCCGCCATCGGGCCTGAGCATAGCTACTACCGGGACCAAGGCCGAATCGACTACGATTACGCCACCGACACCGAAGCCCTAGCGGCGTTCCGCACCCTCGCCGAAGTCGAAGGCATCATCCCCGCCCTCGAAACAGCTCACGCCATCGCGCATGTGATCAAGGTCGCGCCTGGAATGTCGAAAGACGCGATCCTGATCGCGAACCTCAGCGGCCGCGGCGACAAGGATGTGAGCCAAGCGGCAGAGATTTTGTTGAAGGACTAATTTTTTTGAATTAGCAAGAGTGGAATTCAAAAAATGTTTAGCTGTAATTAAGATATATTGCGTTTCGGCCGAGGACCTTATGAATCTTATCTCTCCATCATCGTTGCGCCGTTTGAGACGGAGTAGGCGACATTCGTCCTCGTTGCATCTAACGTGAAGCATTTAGGCGCAGGCACAGAGCCTTCTGGGGTATCTAGAAATGCAAAGTATCAGCTTCTTGAGGCGCGGGTATTTTGTAAGGGGGCCAGTTAATCGTGCTCATTCCAGCGGTGTTTGATCAGCCGAGTAAAAATTCCGAGATGTGGCGAAGAAAGCAAGGCATCGCACATCATTGCAATGCTTAAGTGATAAATTTAAGGCAGCCCTTTTTTTCCGAAACTGCTTTCCAAGTATCGATTTTCCGAACTGGAATGGCCAATATTAAAAAGCGCCACGTGGCTTTAAGACTTAATGAATTTCAGGCATGCGTAGCCTAATAACTTAGTAAAATCGGATTCAGAAAGAAGGACATAAGAGGTAAGCGAATCATTCATGTGGTCGAGATACTACGTTTGGGCCTGAGCACGAAGTGTTCTCAAAAGAACGATCGCATACATCATGATGAACAACGCGAAGAGGCATTCCTTTAATTCGCCGTCCGCAGGACCATAGTACAGCCAAGGAATCTCAACACCGAAGTTTTTCAGCAAGCGCTTCGGAATATTGCTAGCCACAGCGAGAATCGCAACAATGGCTGATTCAGAGGATGGCCAAAGCCAGAAATTGATTTTTCCGGGTATACAGAATTGTGGATTTTTGCGTAGCCACCATGGAGCCACGACTGAACCAATTATTAGGCCAATGCTGAGGCCATTCCTAGCAATTTTGCTAAATAGAAATTCTGGCCACCCTTGGAGGTTGTGAAGATTGGTTTCGTTTTGGTTGTTCATTTCCGACCAAGCCTCTGGTGTCTTCCATTCAATATAATGCTGGCCCCAGCTAATTTCCTCGCCAAGAAAGAGAATGCATCCCAATACAAAAAGTGAAACCCAAGTTCGCTGAATTATTGTTAGGGGTAGTATTATAGAGCGAAATGAAAATACTATTGCCACGAACAGAAAAACATTTGAGAGGCTCTCTA
>CALAPX010000087.1 GCA_937888355.1 uncultured Spartobacteria bacterium | reverse complement strand
CGCTTCAATCGAAGTGCACGGCATTTCTGAAAACAAGCTCCCAGAAATCAACGGCTACAAACGCCATCTCGAATTCGCGAACTGAAAGCGATCAGCAGAGCGCTTGTTCAAGGGTTACTGCAAGTCCTCCTCATTGACACCTTCAACCGACCCATTGAAAAACCAGGCTAGGCGTTTGCCGTGGATGGGCTTTTCTGGGGTGTTCGACGCCCATGAGGCCGCAGAGACGCGGGGGTGACCTTGATCGGCATCGGAAAACGCCCAGGCATTATGGGGTACGGAGGACAACCGCAGAGGCGTGGATCCCGTATTTCCAACAAGCGTTCCCCAGGGATTAATGCTCGATCCTGCGTCATCGACGTCCATGTTCACGACATAAGTGCGCGCCGTTGAAAGAGCATCGTTTCCCATGACCCTTCGATACGCCGGAGGCACAAAAAGGTCGATTACCACGGGCTGCGAGGGCGTTTCGATCCCTAGGTAGGGAGCCAACTCGCGCACGAGGCGGCCATCACGATTGGGGTCGAGTTGGGGCATTTGGCCTGGCCAAAGCGGGCCAGGCAACAGTTCGTCATGGTCTGCGGCGTAAAGGCCAATTCCGCTGCCAATGGCGCGCATGTTCGAGATTGCTTTCGAGCGGTCGGCAGAACCGCGCACATACCCGGATGCAGACAAAATCGCAGCGGCTAAACCTCCCATTATCGCAAGGGTGACAAGCAGCTCGACCAAAGTAAAAGCCAGGCAAAAACGGCCGTCTCTCATATGGGATCAGCAGGCTCCGCCAACACAGGTACCAGCCTGATGATGCTGTCAGGCTGGTTGAGCACGACATAAATCAAGCCATCTGGCCCACAACGCACATCCCTCACCCTCCCCAACCCTTCGAAAATGGTTTCCGCCTCGATCACCTTGCCTGCTCGAATCCTGAGCCGTTGAAGACAGCCGCTTTTGCGAGGGCCAGCAGATCCTCCCGCGCGCAGACCCCCGACAAAATAATCATGTGTCCAATCTGGAAATTTATCGCCGATGTAAAAAGCAAGGCCGCACGTGGCAATCGATGGCGTCCAGTGATAAAGCGGCGCATCGATGCCATCCAATTCTGTCAAGGCTGTCAGCGGTGAGCCGTCATAGTTCATGCCGAAGCAAACGAGAGGCCAGCCGAAGTTTGCACCTTTGCGAATGAGGTTGAACTCATCGCCACCGCGCGGCCCGTGTTCGGTATCGTAGATCTCATGGGATCTGGGATCAACAACTAGACCTTGAGGATTCCGATGCCCGTAACTCCAGACAGCTGCGAGGGCATCGATACGCGTAGCGAAGGGATTGTCTGCGGGGATGGATCCATCCGAATGCAAGCGCAGGATCTTGCCGTTAGGCGCTGCGATATCCTGAGCTGCCGGAGACTGCCCCCGGTCTCCAATAGAAAAATAGAGATCCCCACGATCAAACACGAGGCGCGATCCAAAGTGAACGCCACTTGTCGAAAAGTGAACCGGGTCTGCCTCGAAGATGGTTTCTTCATCCACCCAACGATTCTGAATCAGGCGTCCCCGTGAGATTTTTGTCATGGAGGATTTGGATGCCGGCTCACCCCTTGGCAGCGGAGCGGCATAGGAAAGATAAATCCAGCCACTGGATGCAAAATCCGGTGCAGGCACGACATCGAGAAGTCCCCCTTGATTGCTTTGAACGACTTGGGGAGTCCCATTGACTGGTTCGAGAACAAGATTCCATGAAGCATCAATGACCCTCAACCGGCCCGGCCGCTCGGTGACCAACTTTCTCCCGTCAGGCAAGAAAGCCAAGGCCCATGGGGTCTCCAATCCGCTGGCAAGAACCGTTTCCACAACAAATGATCCGCGTTGCGTTTTGACCACTCCAACCGGCATCACGGGAGGCACCTCCTTGGCTTGAAACGTTGATTCCTTCTCGCGGATATAAACCACCAAGGATCGGATCACCTCGGGAGAAAGTGTTTTTCCATACGCCGGCATGCCAGCGTCGAGGATGCCTGCAGCGATCGAGTCGGCGATTGCGTGATCTGAGCCCCCATGCTTCCAGAGCCCGTCGGCAAGGGCACCACCGGATCCAGCTTCCAGCTCCGCGCCGTGACATGATGCGCAATTTTCACGGTACACAGCATCGACAATCGACTTTGCCGAAACTGATGCTGTGGCCGCAAGGAAGCACACTAGGCTGCATTGAAAAAAATGGAGGGCTCGCATGGCTTCCTATAAATCAGATTCCGCTCGGTGTGGCATGCGAAAATCCCCTCCGCATTTCTGACTCAAAAAATGTGAAGTTTTTTTGCCTCCACTCATAGGAAAGAAGCTGGTTGTTATAGTGGATCGCCCGCCAACGCTTCAAAGTTCATGCCCCATGCACCTCCTGGATCTGCTCGCAGATCGGGGCTCGGGAGCATTATGCGATCCCTCGAGTCCTCCACCGCGCAGGAAAGCTCGAGGCACTGTACACCGACTACTGGTCTCATGGAGCATGGGAATCCATGGCTGGAATCCTTCGCGCCAAACGGCTGGTCGGGCGCAAGCACGAGGATCTCACGGAGGCAGAAGTCTATGGATTCAATACCTCAACTTTCCTTGAATCACTGACCAATAAGATCCGCCCACTTCCGGATCCCTACTCAAACTTTCTACGCATCGGCGGAAGATTCGGGCGGAGAGTCCGCGCAAGGCTTGAAAAACGTCGCGAACAACGCTGGAAAAACACTATTTTTTTTGGCTACGATACAGGGTTTCTTGAAACCGCACGCTGGGTGAAAGAGCGTGGCGCGAAGTGCGTCGTCTGCCAAATGGACCCCTCATCAGTGGAAGTCGACTTGGTGAAACTCGAGGAGCAAAAGTGGAGAGGCTGGGCCAAGGCTCCACTCCTAGTGCCGGAAGAGTATTTCACTTGGAGAAAAACCGAATGGGCACTGGCGGATATCGTTATGGTGAACTCGGCATGGACGCGTGATGCTTTAGTGAAACTCGGAGTACCCTTCGACAAAATCGCCATCATTCCCCTCGCCTATGAGGTCGAGAATCTCTCGGAGGATCCTCCGCCGATACGCTCCGAATCGGAACCGCTTCGCGTGCTTTTCCTCGGTCAGGCAAACCTGCGCAAGGGAATCCCCTACCTCCTCGAAGCGGCCGCTCAACTGCGTGGTGAGCCTGTCCAAATCGATATCGTCGGCCCGATTGGCATCTCCGATCGCCATGTGGTGTCAGCCCCGCCAAATGTGCGTTTCCACGGCGCGGCCCCCCGTTCGCTCACGCGCGAGTTCTATGAAATGGCGGACATCTTTGTACTCCCGACGATCTCGGATGGATTTGCACTGACACAACTCGAAGCGATGTCCCACGGACTTCCGGTAATCGTGACGCCGAATTGCGGCGAGGTAGTCCGGGACGGCATCGATGGGTTGATCATTCCCCCGGCAAATGCGACAGCCTTGGCAAATGCGATTCGCACAGTCTTGGAGGATCCCGAACGCCATCAAGCCATGCGCGAGGAGGCTTTGAAAAACGTGCAACGATTCGGCTTGGACCAACTGGCAAAAAATCTTGGATCCCTTGAGACCCGCCTTACTGGGATTCAGCCGACTTCCGACTTTGACGTTCACTCCATTTGAGGAAATTAATCCGCGTTTGCAGGTATTCCTCCCTCATGAGCTTGGCTTGCCGCAAGTATAGATCGGCCTCTTCGATACGATCACGGGATTTGAGATCCTCGATCTGAACCTCGATTTTTTCGAATGACTTGGCGAGCGTGTCGAGCGTGATGATGTTTGGTTGCCGCTGAAAGTCGTTCAAATTCTCACGAATCTCGCGAACTGTCGCCTTGGGCGAATCACAGGCAGCTAGAATCATTGGCAAAATTATGGCCAAAAGCGTTGAGAGTCGATTCATGGAGTGCCTGTGGGAAGATATTGTCATCGACGGAATATGGGCAGTAAATTGTACAAAGCATGCCGGACACGCAATTGGAACAACTCTTTCCCGCCGATGGCAAGCTATGCCCCTCGGTCTCCGACACTCGCCAAGCCGCGCGGGATCTCGTTGCCTTACTCTCCGGAAAGCGTGCCATCCTGAGCCTCGAAGGGCCCCTTGGTGCCGGCAAGACATGCTTTGTCCAAGGCCTCGCTGAGGCGTTGGCGTGCGACCCAAAGGGCGTCTCAAGCCCGACATTCTCGCTGATCCACGAATACTCGGATGGACCGCTCCCTTTTGTGCATATGGATCTCTACCGCCTAGAGTCCTCTGAAGAATTGGAGGCTCTGGGCTTCGACGACCTCTTCGTGGAGTCACACCTCACCGCTATCGAGTGGGGAGACAAATTTTTAAATGCCCTTCCTCCGGACACCATCCGGCTCGGGTTTTCCATAGAACACAACGAGCAACGGCGTATCCGCCTCATCCCATGAAGACTCTTGTGATCGAATGCTCCAGTGGCAATGGAAGTGTGGCAGTCCTCGAGGGCGGTCAACTTGTCCAAGAACGCGTTTTCAATAATCCCCGAGGCCGCGGAGGCGAATTGTTCTCGGTATTGGAAGCCATTGTAAGAGCCCACACTGATTTTACCCGCGTTCTGGTTGGCACCGGCCCGGGAAGCTACAATGCCCTGCGCGCCAGCATCGCTGCGGCATGGGGAATCGCTCGCGCACGAGGGATTCCGCTCCATGGTATTTGCTCTTTGCTTGGTTATTCCCCCACGGACTACGATGTCATCGGTGATGCTCGCGCCGGTCAATGGTTTCTGGGCCGAATTCGTGGCGGATCACTGGCCAAGCCGGTCGAACTCCTGCGCGCCCAGGAAGTCCGGGAGCTGATCGATGGGAGCATCCCGGTTTTTTCCACCTCCGATCTGCTAGTCTCTGCCACTACCCAATATCCAGCAGCGGCATCGCTCGCCCTGCGCTTGGACCAATCAGGCCCAGCCGAGCCTCTATACCTCAAGCCCCCACACATTACGACTCCTACGAAATGACCGAAACTCTCCAACCCACAGCAATTCAAAAAATCGGAAATGAACTCGCCATCGCATGGAATGATGACACTGAGACATACCTCCCGTTGGAATTCCTCCGGAAACACTGTCCCTGCGCCGCATGTGGGGGGGAACCCGATGTCATGGGGCAAATCGTGCGCCCCAAAGTCGAGTATTCCAGCAAAAGCTTTGAACTTGTCGGCTGGCAGGCCGTCGGCGGTTATGCAGTCCTGCCAAAATGGGCGGATGGGCACGCGACCGGCATTTACTCCTATAAATTTCTGCGAAACCTCGCCACGATAGGTGCCTGATCTTTTCCACCCATGAATCCCGCCAAAGACCTCAAGGACCTCCGCGTTGACTACGGGCGTGACCCACTCGTTGAAGCACAACTCGATCCAGACCCAATCATGCAATTTCAGCGTTGGTTCGATGAGGCCAGCGCCAGTGGAATTCCCGAGCCAAATGCCATGTCACTGGCCACCGTGGATGAGCAAGGGCAGCCCGCATGCCGCACGGTATTATTAAAAGGCCTTGATGAACGGGGCTTTGTGTTTTTCACAAACTACACGAGCCGCAAAGGGAAACACCTCACCGAACACCCAAGCGCCGCCCTCCTTTTCCCGTGGATTGCCCTCCAGCGCCAAGTCGAAATTACCGGCCCCGTTGAAAAGCTCAGCGAGGAAGAATCCACCGCCTACTTCGACAGCCGTCCAAGAGGGAGCCGCATCGGCGCTTGGGTCTCGAACCAAAGCGCTGAAATTCCCTCACGCCAGTATCTTTTGGACCGAAACGAAGAATTTGAGCGGCGCTTTGCCAGCAGCTCCATCCCCCGCCCCGACTTCTGGGGCGGATTCCGCGTCATCCCCGAAACCATCGAATTCTGGCAAGGCGGCCACGATCGCCTCCACGACCGCATCCGATATGGAAAAAAAAACCGCACGTGGTTCCACGTGCGGCTATCGCCTTAAGAGATTTCAGGTAAAATTAAGGCTCAAGAAGTTCCAACTGCAAACCGTCGATCAAATTAATATGAAATCGATTACTCGTTAGAAGAGGCTTGTTGAAACTAACAGCGACGGCGGCAATCCATAAATCATCTTGACCTATCAATCGATACGCTGGGCAGAATGCTAAAGCAGCACAAATTCGGGCATAAGCTGGCACGACAGATGTGGCATCAAGCAGATGAACGGCTATCACCTAAAACTCAGCGACCTCAAACGGATCATGCATTGCCACTGCAGTGCCGTGACGAAGCTCCCCAAGGACTAATCAGAGTAGGCTAGTAGTTTTATTTTAGATCACAGCGGCAAAGAAAGTTACACAGGCCATAGGGCGACCAAGTAGCTTGTGTCAGCAATTAAAGCCATGGATCATTTTTGTTGAGCGAACGGGCTTCAATAGCCTCTTCCATCCTATCATTTCAAGGCAGGCGATCAGTCCTGCGGCACTCTACAAAAGACAGAAAGGCCCCTAATGATCCTACTTCAGGAATCACGCGGTTAATAACAGATGAAAAAGACGGCGAGAAGTTTTCTTCCATAAACTTTATGCGGTTATAAGCTGCAATCATCTAATGAGATAGTTTTCATAGTAGATGAAAACGAATGACTGCAAAAAATATGTTTTGTGTGACCGGCTACACAAACTCCCGAAATAGCATGTGCATCTGGGAAGCAACCTTGCGCCAAGTAAATTTCTCTTGAACCAATAACCGCCCCCTTCGACCCATATTTATACGATCGGTTTCGCTCATATCAAAGAGGGTTTGGAGGCCGTTTATGAAACTAAAGGGCGAGGCCTGAAAACTTCCGACTCTCTTGTCTTCATTTCGGATTTCAATCGCCGCATGAGCCGCAAACCCCTCTGGTAGGTTACATTCCGGAGTCATAATCACTGGCAACCCATAGGCCCAAGCTTCTAATACAGACATTGGCAAGCCCTCACTGAAACTGGGTAAGATAAAAGCATCGGCACTTCTCAAAAGCTCCTCCTTTTCCTTGTCAAACGATGGGCCCCAGAAAACGATATCTGCTTCATCGAGAGTAGCCGTGAACGTTGTGACATTGTCAGAATTACATGTTGAGGCATGAGACAAAGACCGCTTGAACACTTTTAACCCCATTTGCCCACAAAGCGAAAGCAACTCCGCTTCATGCCCAGCTTGGTCCCACCCTGCAATGACAAATTGCCATGCGTCAAACGTCACATTTGCAACATGCGACTTTAATTCAGCCCAAGCTCTCAGGGCATCAACAAGGCCTTTCTTGGGATGAATTCGTCCAAGAAACAACAATCGCTTTCGGCCATGTGAGTGCGGCAAAGTCCTCTCATCTGGTAGCACAACCCCATTAGGTACCACCTCAATCCGCTGATTGAGTCCATAAGCTCGAATTGAATCAGCTTCTGATTGGCAAAGAGCACGAAAACAAGACGCAGAACGAAGTTGGTCATTTTTATAGAGAAATGCGGCCAATTTCTTTTTTAATTTGGAATTATTCAATGCCCAAGCATCGAGAGAACCGTGAGGAGCTAAAATGACGGGCTTATTGAATTTCTTTTGCCAATCCAGCAAAGCTTTCGAAGGGTATTTCCAAAGAACAGCAGCATAGGCAAGATCAACATCATGAAGAAAAAGCGAAGATAATCCCGGAGCATATCCAATTCCTGAGGGGCCAAAAACAGTTGCTACTTGTGGAGTGAGTGGCAGCCACCTTGGCGCATCGATTTCAGTATAATTATCACGTAATCCAACAACAGAAACTTGTACCCCTTCCTCTTGATGAAATGCACGTTGCAAAGCCAGTTCTGCTTCAAAAATACCGCCATCGGCACGAGAAATAGATTCAAGAAGGCAAAGAGTCTTCATTATTAAATATCGAAATCGATTAATTCGGTGAATTAATTTTATTCCAGAGATTTTTCAATCCCTCCCCAAATGAATTCAAAGGAAGCACCGTTTCCAAGTGATTTTGAGCAGAAGATCCCATCTGGAGACGGTAATTTTCGGGCATCAAAGAAATGCGTTTCATTAATTCTGATAATTGAGCGATATTTATTGGATCAAAAACAAATCCAGTTTTACCGTTAATCACAAGCGTCTCTGCCGCGCCCACATTATTACTAGAAAGAACAGGGAGTCCGCTTGCCATTGCTTCGTTAATCACTAATCCCCATGGTTCTTCCAGCGCAGGATGAATAAATGCCCCAGCCCCAGCGTAGAAGGATGGTAATTCCTTAATTTGACGGAACCCCGCAAATACCACACCCCCTCTCTCAGCCTGAGATTTAATATTTAAAGATTTTGATTCATCTTGGAATTTATGACTGAAAACTGAATCCTGAAAACTGAAAACTTTAATTCCCAACTCTCGGCAAAGAGATTCTAAGCCCCCCCTCAACTCCCCATCACCAAGCAAAACTAATGGCCATACGTTGGAATTCTCCTGAGAACTGAAATCTGAACCCTGAAAACTATTAATATATTTCGCATAAGCCTGAATCAATCTTGCCAAATTTTTTCGCTCAACAAATCGATTCGAAGCCAAAAAATATGGTGCTGGGATCTGAAGGTTTGCACTACCTGAACACTTATTCTGTTTTTGAGAGAAAAATCTATTACCGACAACATTATACCCAAATTCAATCCTGTTTTCTTGGAGACCCAATTTCATTAAATATTTTTTATGCGATTCCCCCCCGCAAAGTCCGCCATCGAATTTCCGGACAATTCTCGATTTAAACCATTCCTTCCACCAGACTCTAACTCCATCGATCTCCCGCGTTTCACTCATCACGATTGTTTTGGTTTTATTTCTTTTACACCAATCCAAACACGCCCTCGAATCTTCGGTCCCCCATCCC
>CALAPX010000086.1 GCA_937888355.1 uncultured Spartobacteria bacterium | reverse complement strand
GGCGAGGCTTGTGCGCCCACGTTTCGCCCGAAGAATGGGCAAGCGTGAATGAAAAGGAGAGGACGAGCCATGTAACCGGATTTCCGTTGCGGTCCTTGCCTCCTTCCTTAATCTCGAACCCCTCTTCGTCCTGCACGATGATGAGTCCATGTTTCGCGCAGAGCGGGCGAACGGCTTCGAGAAAGTCGTCGATACTGGCGAAGTTGTAATTGCCGTGCGTGTTTTTCTCGCCCTTTCCCAACTTGGGAACTTCCTTCGATACGGCGTTGATTGCTTCCGCCACTTTTGGCGGTATTGCCGCAGTCATGGTGTCTTCAAGCAGTTCCATTTTTCTCTCCTCACAATCCAAGGACAGGGCAATCGGGGTCTTCGCACCCGTCCGGCTCACAGTCCGATTCAAGAATTTCATCGCAGCGCCCGCACTGGATCAGGTCGTGGCTTTCGAGATAATCAGCGATGGCTTCCTTCTCGCTTGCGCCCCATCCGTAATCGCCGGACTCCTCGTCTCCGTCAGCGTGGGCGCACCAGTCGAAATTGCGCCACGGAATCGACGGATAGGGGTGGCTGGTGACGATCTTCATGCCCGCGCCCTTCCTTCAACGGCGTCACGCGCCTGTACGTCTGCGGGTTCGAGTCCTGTCCCTTGGCAAAGCGGGCATTCAGCCCAGTTGTAGTCATGCCTCCGCCGACCTATTGACAGGAACTCCAACGGTTCCGGTATGATTCCGACGCCGCAGCACCCCTCGCAGCGAATGGTTTTTGTCCGTGCCTGTTCAGCCTCTACTGGCGCACTGAGTTCCTGACGAACCTGCTTGTTAAATCGGCGTTTGATTGCCTTGCGCTGACCGGGACGCCACCTGAGATATTTCTTAAACCTCGTGAGTGCGTCGTACTCGTCGCCGCCTTTGAGTGGTATGATTTTCATTCGGGTTCCCTCCGACGAATCCAATGCCCGTCGGGATCATTCCCGCCCAACCCGCGATAAACGATGCCGGCGTCCTCAAGCGCGCGCTCAACGGTGTCGTCGTCGTTTTCAGCGTCTTCAACGATCTGACAGGCGATGGCGCGGATGGTCGGCGACTTGGACTTGAGAAGGTCAGTGTCGTCTATCCAGACGCCGCGAATTTCCATCTCCGGCGACCCGCCGGCAAGGCTGACCTCAACCTCTAGTGCTATGTCTATATCGTGGATGAGCGGCGTGCCGTTCTCGTCTTTGACGCTGTGTGTGTACCAGATCATGACATTGCCTCCATCAATCGAATGAGAATTTCAGCGGCGGTCAGGCTTCCGAAAATGGCCGCAAAGCCGAGCGCCATAAAAGCGGGGAGGGTGTTCATCACGCTGCCTCCGACTTAGCGACCGCGAGGGCTTCGTTGCACCAGTCGCGAATGGCTTCGAGTTCTTCGAGCGTGATGGTCCGACCGGCTGACATCATGTCGTCTTCAAGCCAGAGGTCGAACGGGTCGGTCTCCCGCTTCGTGTATGCGTAGTGGTATGTCGCGTGGCGCAGCGTCAGCTTGCAGACGCGCGACTTGTAATCGCCGTCGAGAACGAGCGGTTTGATTTTGTCGGTCATCGTCCTGCTCCCATCGTTGTTCGATGGACAGACTGTAAGCGATATTTTCACAGGACGCAATAGAAAATCTGAAATTATTTTGAAAATCGGTATTGCAATCGGTGAAATCGTCGTTTACAGTCGCCGCATGGACAAGACGCAAATCAGAATTTTGGTGCAAAAGTGCGGCGGGCCGGTGGCTCTCAGTCGTTTGTGTAATATCACGCCGCAAGCTATCAGCCAATGGCGTAGAGTGCCGCCGCAGTACGTCAACACAGTGGCGGGACTGTCCGGTGTCGCGCACCATAAAATCCGTCCTGACGTTTTCGCCAAGCCCCAAAAAGGTGCGGCATGACCAGTTTCCCGTCCTTGGGAAATATGAGCCGGACGAGAACCCGGCATGACCTGAGTTGCTGTCACAGGTGGCAGCGCCGGTTCATGTTCTTTGACTCACTACAAGGTTATCGTGACCTTGCTGGAAAACAGGCGGCATCGGCCTATCAAGTTGGCGGTCGGTGCCGCTTGTCCTTGAATTTCATTTCGGTGCGGTTCTCCCGCCGCGCCGAGAAGGCAGCCGGTCGAGCATCGCGGCGTTGCTCCCGGCTGCCGCTTTTCCCTGCCGGCACATCCTCCCGCCGGCTAACTGGCGTCAACCACTCAAACCCCGAAGAAAGTTCAGGCTTTCGGCCAAGTCGGCTTGGGTGGTTGACGCCTTTTTCTTTCAGGTGTGAAATGTCAGGATCAGACATAATCCTAATCGCTTTCGCAGCAATAGTGGGGTTCACATGGCTTATGCACTTGCCCGCATGATCGCACACATACACCGCCGCCATAGGCGGGCAATGCCGCGCGTCGAAACCTGGATCGAGGTTGGTGGGTGGCGGTTTCTGATTTGATTTTCGCGTGCTGGCCGTCAGCCGTCCGGTCAGCGAAATGGAACGCATTCACCCGAACGGCCAAGGCAGTAGCAATGTTTGAATCTCTATCACGAACCCATGAACACGACAAGGAAGTGACGCCGTTGTTTTCCGCCGCGAATGACAAGGAAACCAAGCGCAGCGCGGCATGGTTGGCCGCTCGGCTGGAACGATCAAAGCATTTTCGGATGGGGGAACTTGAACCGGAAACCGTCACCATTACGCCGTCCCTCGCTGAGTTGATGCTCGGAAAAAACACGAATAACCGGGCCATAAGCCCGCGCGGCGTCAAGCAGTACGCTGAATCTCTGCGCAATGGCGATTGGGCATTGACACACCAGGGCATCGCATTTTCACGATCTGGTGAATTGGTCGATGGGCA
>CALAPX010000085.1 GCA_937888355.1 uncultured Spartobacteria bacterium | reverse complement strand
ACAACGCGAACGTGTCCGACAGTCTGCCATACATCAGCTTCTACAGCGGGTGGGGAACCGGGCTGATCGGCAACAGCTTCATTTCCTCTTCATTTACTCCATGGCAAGTCCAACCGGTGCCCGAGCCCGAAACCTGGGCCACGGCGGCACTGCTGCTCATCGGCGGCGGGATCTATCTTTTGCGGAGAAAAAACAAAACGGCCTGAATTTGGGAAAAGTGTTCCGGGGGTAAAACCTCGGAACCGCCGCCGCGGTGTTTCTTGGGGAAGGAACCTGCGGCGGTCCTTTTTTATAGATGAGTTGTCAGTAGTCTCCTATGGCTTCCGAGCCGTCGAGGACTGCAAGCGTGGATCCCACGCCGAGGCGGTCTACTCCTTGCTCGAGATAGGCCACGGCTTGATTCCACGTGCGGATGCCGCCAGAGGCTTTGACCTGAATTTTGCCGCCCACGGTTTTGATCATTACGTCGATAGCTTCCGGTGTCGCCGAGCCGGGCCCGAAGCCGGTGGAGGTTTTGACAAAGTCCGCACCGGCTTCGCAACAGATCACACAGGCAGTGGCAATCTGATCCGGCGACAGGAAGCCGGATTCCAAGATGACCTTGACCATCACTCCGTGCGCGTGGGCCTCTTCAACAACGGCCCGAATGTCATTTTTAACGTAGTCAGCATCCCCTGACAGGAACTTGCCGACGTTCATAACCATGTCGATCTCAGCGACCCCGGCTTCGATGGCTTGCTTGGCTTGGAATCTCTTCGTGGGCGTGGCGTCCGCACCGTGCGGGAAGCTCAGCACGCAGGAAACCTTCACGGGACTGTCAGCCAGTAATGTTGCAGCCAATCTCACATCGCAGGGCCTGACGCACATGCTGAACACGCCGTTTGCTCTGCACATGGCGGCGTGTTGCCGCAGATCGGCATCGGTGATTTCAGGCTTTAGCACCGCATGGTCAATCTTGCTGGCGACCTCTTCGCGGGAGTAGTGCTTCTTTGTCATGGAGTGATTTAAAAAGTGTCAGAAATTATATAAAAAAAGTCATTCTAGCTATTGTTTGTCGCTGAACCAACGAAGATTCTATATGGGTGTCACTATATCACCTCGAATCATTTATCAGCATTTTTAAAATTGATTATATAAACATTAATATATTTATAAAAAATAAGATATCGCTTTATCTGGCGTGCATATTCTTAGCTGTTTTACACTGCGCTCAGGGTGCTGGTGCATCATCCCGCGTAAGCTCCTCGCCAGAGTTGTACAATGTGGTATGGAGCAGTCCGAGCAACGATCAAAACGGCTCCATGCCGCTGGGAAACGGCTCGACGGGTATAAATGCTTGGATTGAACCCAATGGCGACTTGGTTTTTTACATCTCACGAACCGATTCTTGGGGAGATAACGGCCGTCTATTGAAGGTCGGCAGGGTTCGGGTCTCATTAGATCCTGCGCCATCCACCAAAGATTTCCTACAAACACTCAGTCTTGGGGATGGCACGTTGAAGGCCCGCTGTGGAGAGACAGACATCCGTTTGTGGGTGGACGCCAACCATCCGGTGGTTCACGTGGAAATCAACGGACCCGAAGAGACCGAGGCGACTGCGGCGATCGAGCTTTGGCGGACAAAGCAGGAGTCGATTCCAAGTTCTTGGGAATGTAGCGATGTGAACCTGTTTCGCCCCAAGCCGGGAGAAACGACATGGCCAAAATCCGGCCCCACGGTGATGGAGCCTGACAATGTGCTGAGAAACCAGAATGGCCGGGTGGGTTGGTATCATCGCAATATCAAGTCGGTGGGGCCTGCGATGCACGCGAAGATCCAGGGGGTGGATGGTTTTGAGCGCGTGGATCCGCTCCTCCACAGGACCTTCGGTGCCATTATCACGGCCAAGGATGCCAAGAGAATCGATGATACCCATTTGGTCTCCCCAAAATCGAAGGCGCATCGCTTTGATGTTTATGTGCACACGGAACATCCATCGACCGAAGAGGAATGGGTGGCGGCATTGGAAAAGGAGATCGCCAATACAGAGGCGATCCCTTTCGAAAAGCGCCGCGCTGATCACGAGGCGTGGTGGAGGGACTTCTGGCAACGCAGTTGGATTTCCGCCGCATCGGTAGAGCAAAGCAACGATGACGCCTTTGTGGTCAGTCGAGGGTATGCTCTTCAGCGTTATATAACTGCCTGTGCCGGGCGGGGCGCTTATCCGATCAAGTTCAACGGGTCGATTTTCACCGTTGAGGGTTTTGAAAACGGAGAGAGCCGTGGGCCGGATTACCGCCGATGGGGGCCAGGCTATTGGTGGCAGAACACGCGATTGCCATACATCAGCATGCTTACGTCCGGCGATGTTGAGATGACCGATCCCCTCTACAAAATGTACTGCCAGGATCTGTTCGACTATCACAAATACCGCACGCGGAGACATACCGGGCATGGCGGCATCTATGTGCCCGAGTGCATTTATTTCTGGGGGGAGATGTTTGCCGAGACGTACGGAAAAACTCCGTTTGAGGAGCGCGAAGATAAGTTGCAGGACAACCGTTACCACAAGTGGGAATGGGTTTCCGGACTCGAGATGAGTTTCATGATGCTTGAGAGGTATGAGCACACGCAGGACGAGGCATTTTTGAAAAAAACGACCATTCCCTTCGCCTCTGAGGTCCTGACTTTCTTTGTCGAACACTACGGCACGGATAAAAACGGGAAACTTGTGATGCATCCAGCCCAGGCCCTTGAAACGTGGTGGGAATGCACAAACCCAATGGATCCCGTCGCGGGCATGCATGCGGTCACGGATCGTCTGCTGGGCTTGCCTGAACAAGTAAGCACCCCTGAACAGCGCAAGTACTGGGCGGAAGTGAAAGCGAAGATACCGGATCTTCCGACACGCGAGCACGAAGGCGAGACGATCTTTGCTCCCGCTGAGAAATTCGACATGCGCAAGAATGGAGAGAATCCAGAGCTCTACGGCGTGTTTCCGTTCCGTCTTTGCTCATTTGAAAAACCGAACGCGGAAATGGGGCGCCGGACATTGCACCACCGACATTCTCGGGGGAATCATGGATGGCGCCAGGATGAAATATTTATGGCCTATCTTGGTCTAACGGATGAGGTACGTGAGAACCTGGTTGGGCGTGCTCGAAACAAACACAAAGACTCGCGGTTTCCGGCGTTCTGGGGCCCGAATTTCGACTGGATTCCGGATCAGGATCACGGCGGAGTGCTCATGAAGGCCTTTCAATCGATGCTCATGCAGACCGAAGGCAAAAAAATCTTCCTCCTTCCCGCTTGGCCAAAGGAATGGAATGTCGATTTCAAACTACACGCTCCATACAAGACTGTGATCCAAGGGCGTGTGGAAAATGGAAAATTGCTGGATCTGAAGGTCACTCCGGAAGATCGCAGAAAAGATGTGGTTTGTGAGTGGCCGCAATGAAACGGCAATCATTGAGCAGGAGAGTGGCTCAGTGATTTTGACGAACTAAGAGGGGCGCTTGTCCATTTTTATAAACCT
>CALAPX010000084.1 GCA_937888355.1 uncultured Spartobacteria bacterium | reverse complement strand
AGTGCGCCCGGCGCCCATTGGTCAAGCCTGGCGTCATCTTTCTTCTCCCCGTAAGTCACAACCAACTTCCAATCGCCATCAATGATCGATCGGGCCTCGAGCGATGCCTCGGGCTTATCCGGAGCGACCATGTCGTGGTCGAAGTCCTCGAGGAAAATATTTTTGCGTGCGGCAACGGCGTTGGCATCCATGAGATTGATGCCTTCCATGGTGCGGGGTGGGTTGATGCCTGCCGCTGAGAGCACCGTGACCGGAATATCGATGTTGCTAGCCAGTTGCTGGGTATCTTGTTTCGGCGTCACCTTGCCGGGCCAGCGGACCATGATCGGCGTGCGGACTCCTTGTTCCCAGGGTGTCAGTTTGTGCCCGCGATACCCCTGCGCGCCTTGGTCCCACCCGTTGTCGACAATGAAAAGGACAACCGTATTTTCCCGAAGCCCCTTGTCATCGAGATGCTTCATCAGGTCGCCGCAGGTTTCGTCCAACCACTCGACCATGGCGTAATATTTATCGACTTGTGGGTTAGGGCCTTTGCCCTTGTATTTCGCCAGCAAGCGATCCGGCGGGGTGTGCGGGGTATGGGGGAGGAACGGGGCATACCAAACCATGAATGGCTTGTCCTCGGTTTCTGCTTTCTGGATGAAATCGTAAATCGGCTGCATTGTGTCGCGGCCGACGCCGAGCGATTCGGGAGATCCGTGGCGTTTCGTTTCGCCCATGCTGTCGGTGAAGCCTGAAACTTTCTGCGGGTCTCCCTGCCAGTATTTGCCGGTGTGGAGGCTAAGGTAACCGCGCTCGGCGAGCAGCGCGGGGAGTTGAGGGTTGCTTGAAAAGCGTTCGATCCAGCCTTGGCGATTGCCCCAGCCGCCGGCTTCTTTGGAAGGATCATTGCCAGTCCACCCGTGCTGGTGGGGGTACAAGCCGGTGAGCATCGTAGCCAAGGAAGGGGAGCAAAGCGCGGTGGTCACATACCCGCGCTGAAAGACGAGGCTCTCGCTGGCCAATTTGTCGATGTTGGGGGTCTGAACAACCGGGTGCCCCATAAATCCAAAGTCGTGGTAGCCCTGGTCATCGCTGATGATGACGACAATGTTCGGCGGCTTGTTGTCTGGGGTTGGGGCGGCGGACAGGGAGGCAGGCAATAACAGCGTCATGCCCAAAAGGAGGGAGAATACCTTCATAACTTAAGGGTAACCCAAGCCATGCCCGAAGAAAATACTTAGAATGATTTTAAAGATACAACATATGACACAGTCCGGAATGATGAAATAAAGCAAAGCGAAGGGATAAAATCCTCGATCGCAATAATTTCCTTTTTTAGCGCGCCAGCGGCACGGTGGATTCTACTTGATCTCTGTATAGTCGGACGATGCCGTGAGCGGACCGCTTTTGAGATTTAGAAAATAAGCGGTTGTGCCAGCGGGAATATCCGCTTTGACAGTCCATTGAGATCCGAATGGGCTCACGTTGGCCGGGGATTCGACCCATGTTCTTGAGCCGGTGATGCCTGAATCGGTTGTTGATACAAGGACAGCGGAATCAATTGGTTTTAATGAATCGAAAGTTGCTTGAATTTTCGAGCCGGCTACTTTTTGGGACTTTTGTAAAAGCCATGGTCTGCCGTCTTGAAGGATGTTTTTAGCAAAAGTGTAGGAATCCTCTCGATCTCCACCTTTGCCGCCGTGTCCCATCTCTGGAATCAAGCACAGCATGGAATCTCCGGTGGATTTTAAGTTGCGCGAGAGGGTCAGGGCATCCATCGGGAAATGTTTGTCTTGAGGCCAGGAGAGCCAAAGGATTGGCATTTTGGCGTTCTCCAAGCGGAGGTGAGAGTCCCAGACTTCCCGGTAGACGTCGTTGTTCGCCAAGGTCTTTTCGTAGTGGTTCGGAATCTTGTCGAGGCCGCCGCACCCGTACACAGAAATGGCGAACGTGTAGCGCGGGTCAATGCCGATCACGGTGGCCGTAATGATGCCACCCCAAGACACTCCCATGATGCCAACTTTGTCAGGATCGACTTCGGGCAGGTCGCGGAGCAGGGCGGCGGCGAGCGTCACGTTTGCCACACATTGATACATCCACTGGTCTTTAATCGGAGCGGTTTGGTCCCCATAGACACCAGGGCGTACCGGGCCGCCTTCGGGGTTTCGTGCATGGCCTTTGTCGCCTTTTTGGTCGGTATGGCCTTCAAGCGACATGCTGATGGCCGCGAACCCTTGATCGGTCCAGATTTTGACCCAGTCCTTCGAGGCTGTGCCGCCGCCGCCGTGAACCAAGACAATGGCAGGAACCTTGCCTTTTGGGTTTTCCGGAGTGCCGAGCCAGGCAAAAACCTTCGTGGGTTTCCCCTCGAAATCAGGTCCCGTGTAGAGGATTGGTTTGAGATTCGGCGTGGCATCCGGCCGGTCGACCACTTCGTATTTGGGAGCTTGGGTGAGCTTGGAAAGCGCTTCGACCTCGGCGCGCATCGCTTTGAAGTCGGCGGCCGTGGGTTGGTCGGCGGCAAGGAGTGATGAGCTTCCAAGAAGCAGACCGGTCAGGAGGGCAACAAGCGGAGAGGAATACGAGGGTTTAGGCATCGTGAGGCTGTGGAAATGAAATGCTCCAGAAATTAACCAAGACGTCATTGCAGCGTGATTGTGCCGGAGTTCAGCACACGCACCGGGCCGAGGAGTCCCGATTCCATGAGCGGGGCTTCGGGTTCGTTTTGGTAAAATGGATAAAATGACCACGTGACGCGGGATTCCACAGGCAGTGTGGTGTCCTTGATGAGGCGGTTTTTCCAGACGTTGGTCACTTTGACCGTCACCTTGTTTGCGCCGGATTTGGCGACATCGGTGATGTCCACGATAAATGGTGGTTTCCACAAAATGCCGAGCGGGTTGTCGTTCACGAAGACCTCGGCAACGTGCTTCACATCACCCAAGTCGAGATGGACGCGTTGGCTGTCCTTCAAGCGTTCTTGGCTGATATTGATCCCTTTTTCATAGGTCCCCGTGCCTGAGAAGTACTTGATCCCTTCTTCGGGGCGTTCGGTCCATGAAATCAGTTCGCTGAAGGGAATCTGTCCCTCTGGAGCGCCGCGATCCTTTTGGAAGGTGACAGTCCACTCCGACGGCACGGTCTCGGGAGCAAGGATGTCGCGAACCTCGGCCTTGGCTTTGTGTCCATCCTTGAAATCCGCCTCATAGAGACCGTTTTCCCAGATGGTGAATTCATGTCCGTTGCTTTCAAGGGCGATGGATTTGTCGTCCTTGGTCACCTTGGTGATTGGATTCACCACCTTTTCATCGGCCGGCAAGCGGAACAAAATAAACCGCGAGCCGTAAGGATCGATGTTCAAGGGGATCGTGGTTACTCCACCATCGTCGTTGTAGTGGGCAAGGGCGGTGCGTTCGCCGGTGACAGGATTCCAGATTTCCGGGACCTTGCCGCTCACGCGGAAGCGCAATGTGGCTTCTTCGGGTTGATCGGACTGGCTGGCGATGAAATAGAGGTCTCCTTCATCCAATTTCCGATGGATGTAGCGGATTTGCTTTTTTGAGGTGGCAAAGTCATCAGCAATTTTCGCCTGTTCCTCGGGTGTTTCTTGGCCGGGCAGGAATGATTCGAAATCCGGCTTCAGGCCATCCTGAGCAAGGATTTCCTCAAATGTTTTTCCTGTGATGACGCGTCCCTTGCCGACGCGGCGTTCCCCTGAACCGTCCGGCCAGATTTTTGCGGCAAGCTCCCGGATTTGTTGGTCGGCATTCGGAAAATCATTCATCGACGGCGAGCGATTCGGGCGGGGGCCGATGACTGTGGCGCCGGCATTCACGAGTTCGTAGACTTTTTCCAAGGCAGTCGGCGTGTAGCGGGCGTGATCCGGTAGGACCAGATAGGCATAGCGCATGCCGCTGGGCAAGGTGACCAAGCCATCTTCCACCGTCATACGGTCCAGGATCTCACGATTGCAAACGTCATAGTCATACCCCTGCGGAAGCACCGGCAGCATTCTCTTGCGCGGATCCAACGCTCCCGGAGAGAAGAAGTACGCACTGCCTGGGACATCCTCGCCGTAGTAGTAGCAGGCATCGGCGATGAACCGACCTTGGCGCAACATGAACTGGCAGCGGCGGAGGTAGGTGATCCAATCGCGCGCCTGATCCCACCAGGTATTCGATCGCTGCATGTGGAGGCCGAACTGGCCCAAGGTCATCGCAGGAACACGATCGTCCGGTTGGTGGGCGTAGCAATGGAAAACGATTTCGTTCATCCCGTTGCAGAACTGCCTGTCGCCGACCGGTTTTAGAATTGAGGGATACTGGGTGAAGCCGTCGTGATGCCCGAAGGAAGTGAATGCCTCGCAGGAAACCACATCCTTTCCATAGATATGGCCAGCCACAGCCGCTTCCTTGGTGTTGTCCTGTCCTCCAGGCCATTGCGGAAAGCGCGGATCTTTTTTCGGGCCAAGCCAAAATTCGCCTTGCGGGATGTCGAGTTGGCCGAGGATCTGGAGTTGGTCGGAGTGGATCGGAATCCCGATCCCCGGCGCTTCGGCGGAAAGTTTCATGCCCCATCCGTTCACGTATTCGCGGAAGGTGCCGTAGAAATTTTCCGCGATCAGGTCGCCAATCGTGCGGCGGTAGTCCCAAAGGAAGCGCTCAGTCTGGTCGATATTCTCGACGATGCGGCCAGTGAGCGCGGGAAGCCACTTCCGCATATCGTAGCCGATGCGCTTTTTGAATTCCTCGGGAAATTTGGCGGTCCATGTCTGGCAGGCCGCTTCCCAGCTATCGATATTGGCTTCCACCATGACTTTGCCGGGGAAGTCTCCGAGCTTTCTCAAGGTTGGTCCTAGAAGTCCTTGGTCGAGGTGGAACTTGGTGGCCTCTGCGCTCATCTTGTCCGTCTCAAGGCCTGTGGCGCGTTCAGAAGCCGGGTGGATTTTGTTGCCATTGGTGGTATGGCCGAAGCGGATGATCGTCCAATCCCCCTCGGGAAGGTTGCAGGCGAGGTTGCCGTCGGGTTGGAGTTGGTCGGTTAGGTCGAGAATTCGTCCAAGCTTGATGCATTGATCCTCTGGAACGACTTGCGTCGAGGGGTTTGAAACCGGCGGGTGGGTGCGTTGGCGGGCGGCTTTTGTGTGCAGGTTATTGAGTCGCGTGGACTGGAAGTTTACCTCAAAAAGTTTCATGCCGTAGCCTGGAGTGGGTTGCTCGAAATCCAGTTTCACAAAACGAGCGGATTTTTCCTGAAAGCCGTCGACCATTTCCTCGGGGGAAGGAATGAAATGTTTGCGCCACCGGCCTGCGTTCACGAGAGGTCTCCAGTTCGAGCCGTCGTCGCTCACGAACAACTTCACAGCATGGCGGTCACTGTCCTCCTGCATCTGCAAGTGGAGCGAACGCACCGGAACGGGTTCCGTGAATTCGAAAATGACGTGACGGTTTTTCTCGTCTTTTTTCCAGGGCGGGAGGGTGACAAATGTGGCCTGGTTTCCGTCGATCGCCGCCGTCCAGTCGATGCCGGGAACATTCGAAGTCACGATGGGTTGGAACGATGCCAGCGGAACCGCATCTCCCGGCAATGTGGGGAAGGCAAGCACGGCGACATCCTTGTAGAATCCCATGCTCTTCTGAGGCTGGGGGAGTTGAATCGGGCCATCGACCGGTCCCTTGACATGGATGTGGCGCCAGACGATGTCCTGCATCGATAACTCGGGCGTGATCCACGGTCCGCCCGCCACCCAACCTGGACAGCTTCCCATGCTGAGTTCGAGCCCAAGTCGCTCGGCTTCCTTGGCCGTGAACTCGACTTTATCCATCCACTGGGGCGTTCCGACGACATCGTCGCCGTGGGTTTCCTTGGCACCACCTTGCGGCAAGTTTACAACATGAGCGCCCCGGTAGCCGAGGCGCTTCATGGCCTCCAGATCCTTCGTGATGCCGTCCTTGGTGACCCGTTCATTCAGCCAATGCCACCAGGTCCGCGGGCCGAACTCAGGTGCGGGGTCGGCAAACCCCTCTTCCAGCGAAATTGGAGCGTCATTCGAGCGCGCAGGAGTAGAGATCAGAAGTCCAAGAGCGAGGACTGAAGCGAGGGTGTTGCGGTGAATAGGAATGAGCATGGATTTAGGGGTGGTGTGTTAAAAGGCGATCCTGGAAGGGTAATTTGTGTTTCTATAATAAATGGGGGCGATTGTTTGTGGGAATACCAAGAATGATTTAAAATATCATGAATCTGACACCGTCATTATTTATAAGGTTGTTTCGGTTATCTGATGGGTGAGCGAGGATTAGTGGTACAAAATTGCAGAAGTTTCGCAGTGATTTACACGCTGAAAGGATTAGAGTCCGCTTTTTCTCATCAACCCAGACTCAATCATGAAACAAGTTTTTATCGGAACGGATAGCGGAGCGACGACATCAAAAACCTGCGGGGTGTTTGAAGATGGCAATCCGATCACACTGAATCTGGCGCAGAGTTCGACGAATTCCCAAGCCGGTCGTGAAGCTGTCGTGCGGGGGTGGATCGAAGGTGTTGAGAAGTTTCTTCAGGAAAACTCGCTGGAGTGGGGGGCTGTCGCCGGGGTCGGTCTGGCCATGCCTGGCCCGTACCAAAGTTACGGGGTGCTTGGCCGGGCCCCAAATCTGCCGGCATCGTTTGAAGGTTGGAATTTTCTTGGCGACTATGCGGCAGCCCTTGCTTCAAAAGCCGGGCGCGCCATTCCGGTGGTTACCGGGAACGATGGAAATTACGGAGGAGTTGCCGAGGCCGCCAAAGTCCGCGCAGGCAAAGAATGCGGCGTGATCATGTTGGCCCCTGGGTCTGGATTGGGAGGCGCGTACATCAGTCCCCAAGGGTTGCCATTGGATGGAGATACGTTGAATGGAGTCGAGGCAGGCCATATGGCGATCCCGCTCCAGTTGATCGATCTGCCCCGATTTACTTGCGGCTGCGGACGCGATTGGGGGTGTGTCGAATCCTACACGGCGATTGCCGGGTTGCCGCAGTATTTGGAGCATCTCTTGCCATCGTACCCAGACCATCCGCTCAACACCTCGCCTCTCTCGCCGAAGGAAAAGTCGCTCTCCTTGCGGACGCTTGCCCAGGAGGGCGATACGCTGGCATTGCGTATTTTCGATTATCAAGCCAAGGCGCTTGGTGTTCATCTGGCCAACCTTCTGATCGCATTCGATGCCGAGTACGCGGTGATTGGCGGGGGATTGATCGATCCGCATGCAACGACCGAGGAGTTTCGGAAGCGTTACCTTGATGGGATCCGTCAAGCAGCCATCCCATGGCTCTTCCCGGTCCAGCAACAAACGATAAAGATTGTAGCTGCATCCCTTGGGGAACTCTCCCAAGCGATCGGCGCGGCGCTGGTGGCTCTCTACAGTTCTAAAAAGTAAATGTTCGTTGATGTATTCCAGCCGGGTGGTCTGACAGCAGACTTTTAGCCGAGAAAATCAACCGGTAGCACGTTGTCAGGGAGTGCTCCACATGATCAAAAATTTCGACGGGACACAGCTGGTGTCCGTTGCTATGTAAACCGCGCCGTTATGACGATTGTGAAGAAAACAAGGTTGGTTGGATTGGCTTTATTGATGGGTGTGCAGCTTTCTATGGGGGCAGGGGTGGCAACACCAGATCCGACATTTGCCGGTGTGAAATATGGGGACCATGCCAATGAGTTGATGAACTTCTGGGAGGCCGATTCTGACAAGCCACTGGGTGTGTTATTGGATATTCATGGCGGAGGGTGGATGGGAGGAAAGATTAAAGCCAAATTGAATCCATCTGAAATGAAGGCGGGATACCACCACGCCTCGATTACTTACCCGCTGGTCGATGAGGGAGCCCGTCAACCCGACATGCTC